>JBDNAG010000071.1:0-4054 GCA_039768565.1 Akkermansiaceae bacterium
TGGCTTTTTCATTTGGCCCTTTCGCGGTTGTGACCGGGCAAAATGCTCCCTCCCTAAAGAATCTTCAAGAAGGACTCATCCCAAAACGTGAAACCGGGGTGTTGGAGTTTTTGAAGAAGCATCCTGAATTTGACGGGCGTGGGGCGGTGATTGCGGTCTTTGATACCGGGGTGGATCCTGCCGCCTCGGGATTGCAACTGACTTCAACGGGTGAGCGAAAGTTGGTCGATGTGATTGATGCCACTGGTTCCGGTGATGTCGACACCTCACATCTTACTAAAGTGGGTGAGGACGGCAAATTGGAAGGACTCACCGGACGAAAGCTCACGTTGCCCGCAAAGCTCAAGAATCCTTCAAAAAATTTCCATCTTGGAATGAAGCGTGCCGGGGACCTTTTCACAGTTGGAGTCAATCGCAGGATTACCCGGCTTCGGAATGAAAAGTGGAACAGGGAGCTTGCCGGCATGCGCGACAAGCGTGCCCAAAGAAATGAAGCGGATGAGAAAAAGGGCGCGCGTAAGGCATTCCACAAAGCGGCAGCTGACCTGACCATGAGAGAGCGTGATCAAATTGCTCGTGAGAAAATTCGCCAGTCGTTGGAAGACAAGTTTGGGACCTCCGATCCGGGGCCGGTTTATGACTGCGTTGTCTGGTCGGATGGAAAGGAGTTTCATGTGCTGGTCGATACGGATGAGGATGGAGATCTTCGCGATGAAAAAATTCTCCGTCCCTTTGGAATAGCGGGGGAGTATGGAAAGCTTGGCCAGGAGGAAGCCGCTACCTTTGCAGTGCAGGTTTATGAGAAAGGGAATCTTCTTTCGATCGTCACGGTGAGTGGTTCGCATGGCAGTCATGTCGCTTCCATTGCTTCGGCTCATTTTCCAAAAGAGCCTCATCGTGATGGCGTTGCTCCGGGAGCGAGAATTCTTTCGATAAAGATTGGTGACACCCGACTTGGCGGAAGTTCATCCGGACTTGGAGAAATGCGGGGAGTCGCAGCCTGTGTGCAATATGGAGCCGATTTAATGAACGCCAGTTGGGGTGGCGCGAGCCAATATCAGGACGGAAAAAACGACACCGTTCGGATGTATAATCTACTTGCTGATAAATACGGAGTGACCGCCTTTGTCTCGGCTGGAAACAGTGGTCCTGCCTTGTCTACTCTGGGAAGTCCCGGCGGTGAAGCTAGTTCCATCATCGGAGTGGGAGCCTATGTGTCCGCTGAGATGTCGCGGATTCTTTATAGCCAAACCACGGCAGGTCCGAATACCGCTTATCAATTCTCTGCACGCGGGCCGGCGCGCAATGGTGATTTGGGGGTGGACATTATGGGGCCGGGTGGAGCGCATGCTTCCCTGGCTTATGACGAACTCCGCAAATCGCAACGCTACCATGGGACCTCCATGTCATCTCCGTCGGTTGCGGGTCTGGGGGCTCTTCTTGTCAGCGCAGCGAAACAAAGCAAAGTGGCTTATTCGCCGGCTCGAATTCGAGCCGCGCTCATGAATAGCGCATATTTTGTCAAGGGCGTGGAGGTGTTCGCACAAGGTGCTGGACTGGTGCAGGCACTCCCGGCTTGGGCGCACTTGCAGGCAAACCAAAAGCAACCGGCCTGGAATCATTTTTACGATGTCGAGACGAAGAGTAATACCTTCAGTTCAGGTCCGGGTTTGTATCTTCGTGGAGACATTCCCGTGGGGAAACGTGAGGTCCGCTTTGACCTTTCGCCCAAGTTTTCAGCAAAGGTGACCGCGCCCGAGAAGTTCAACCTTGAAGACGATCTCGTCTTTTCGGCAACCCAACCGTGGGTGAAGATCCCAGGTTATGCCCGCCTCGCAAATGGCAGCATTTCGATTCGCCCGGTATTGGATCTTCCCAAATCTCGTCCTGGTGAGCCGCTATATGCCGAGATCCATGCCATGCTCCCCGGTTCGCCCAAAGCAGGGCCCTTGGTTCGGATTCCCATCACAATTGTGAGAGGTGAGAAGACCGAGCCTCATTTGAAGCATCGCGGAGGGTTTGATCTCCAGATTGAATCGGGCCGAACCTATCGTCGCTTTTTTCAGGTGCCCGCAAATGCCAGTCATGTGAAGGTCCGTCTGCGACGTGATACTGAGGACCCATTGGCTCGAGTTCTCATGCTTCACACCGTCACTCTCGTGGCCAACTCCAGCTACTATTCCTACAATTCCCTGGACTACCTTCTTATGGAGTCGGGAGGTGAGAAGGAGGTCCTTGTTCCGGTTGCGCCGGGCAAGACGGTGGAGTTTGCAATTCATCAACCTTATTTCTCGGTTGGAAAAACCAGAGTGGATGTGGATTTCGAATTTTTCGGACTGACCTCGACCGCGGAACCTATCGTGTTTCATGCCAACGATCAGCACGCTCCGTTTCAAGTGGTTGCGGCGAGTAATGAAGAGGTGTCAGGAGAGGGCGAAATCACACGGGCTCATTTTTCGAAGATGCCAAAGAAGACGGAGTTCCTCTCGTCTGATCTCCGAAACTCCTTCCCGGCTGGTCCACGGGAGAAAAAGGCGGTTGCTCCCATGCTCTTACGCCAGACCTTTGAAGTTTCGGTCGAGAAGATAACTAAGATCGAACTCTCATCCGGCCGTCGTTACGATGCCGAAGTTTCCGGCTCCATGATGACCGCTTTCCATGAGTCGGGAAAGCGGCTGTACGTGGGCGGGGATTCCCGGAATGCGCGAATCGAGTTGCCTAAGGGGAAGACCACCTTCTATCGGGTCCTTCATAGTCTCGAGCGGTCATTGTTAAAATCTGAAGAGAGCCGCCCTCTCAATTACTCGGTCAAGCTGGAGAAACCGCGACCGCTTGCCCTTTTTGAAAATCATCGTGCCGTGAACAGGGGGCGAAAGGGTGGTTCAGTCTCCCTGATGGCTGGACGGCACAATACTCTTATGGTGGGAGGGTCTAACCTGGCATCCTTGAGTAAGCAAAATGCCGGAGCCGATTATTTCAGTGGGCGCTTCAAGCTGAAGCAAAGCGGAGGGAAAAAGGCCGAGCTTCTGAGCGTAAAAGTGGAGTGTCGTCCCGGTGAGGATTTTGCTGCTGTTGCCAATCAGAAGGATCGAGCAGTGTCGCTTGATCAAAAAAAATCACCTGTTGAAAAATTGGAGGATGATCTCTTTCAACGGGGACTGGCCTTCTTGAAATCCAATAAGAATCCCTTGGATAAAGAGGCTCTCAAGAAGAGAGATGAACTGCTGGAGCGATTGCTGGAACAGCGTCCGAAGGACGTCGATCTATTGCTCACAGTTGCTGAAATTAAGCTGGCGACCAATGGTGGAAAAAAGGGGAGCCAAAAGGCATTGCAGAATCACCTCAAAAAGATCCGGGGACAGCTCAAGGCGCAGGAAGTTGCCGCATACTTCGGGGCTAAAAGTGGTGACGATGATGCTTCGATTGAGCAGCGAAAGAAGGACGCGGCTGTTGATAAAAAGATGACAATACGCCGTCAACAACTGGCTCGGCTCTCCCTTTTTGAAGCCCGCATGTTCCTGAAAGCGAAGAATATCAAAGGGACACGTCTGACCCTTCGTCAGGTTAGGCGTTGGGAAGATCAGCCATCGAAGGATTACCGCAATGTTGAGTATGATTTTCTCAAGGAGCAAAAGCTTTTCGGACTGGCCTTGCAGAATCTCGAGGCGCGTCTCAAGGCTGCGCCATTTGATCAAAAATTGGTCGAGGAGAAGCTGGCTCTTTTCGACAAGCTCGGTCTTCACAAGCGCTTCACCCACCGGATAAAGCTCCAAACGAAGATGTTGAAGAATGGTGGCGGTAAGCCCAAGTGATTATGACTGATCCCAAAAAAGGCGGTGCATGACGCACCGCCTCCTTCTTGGGGGGAGCATTTGATCCGGGAAGAGTCCAGGATTGTAGCAGGGAAGGGTTTATTGTTGAAGGAGCTCGGCCATCATCCGGCCTACGCCGTCGCCAACGTTCATGTGGGTTTCGGCGTTGCCACCGTAAAAAAGGGTTCTGATTCGGGGAAAGAGTCTGTTTAGTAGAGAGATGAGAAATTTTCTAACAGCAA
>JBDNAG010000072.1:0-5708 GCA_039768565.1 Akkermansiaceae bacterium
AAATAGCAATGATCAATCGTATTGCTTTTCCCATAAAGCAACACCCACTTGGATGAACTCTCCTCCGTGACAAGATTCGTCATCGCACAATTCGTCAAGCGCACATGTTCCGCGCCAATATTCTTGCTCCCGCGAAATTCGACGGCGTTGTAGCTATTAGCTTTCCCATCGCTGCCATCAAAATGAAACCCTTCAATCACCCACCATTTCACGCCAAAACTAAAACGTGATTCGCCTCGCAAGATCACACCCCCGGGCGTCTCAGCTTTTAAAATGATTGGTTTCCCTTCACTGCCATGAACCTTATCAAGCTTCAGCTCTTCGTCAGCATAGTCACCATCAGCCCAAATTATCGTGTCACCTTCCGATAGCTTTTCCGACTTCATCAGAGCTTCAATTTCCTCGGCAGAAGAGACCTTAAAGGTCGCCCCAAACAGGCTCTGAATCATAACCGACCAGACAAACCCAAAAACAAACTGATGTTTCATCATATTATCGCCGCCAGCTTGGGCCGGCTGAAGTCGAAATTTTGCGAATTGAAAGCTCCGTCCCCGGGTCATCGCAACCCGCGAGTTTAGAATCCCGCGGCTTTCCATCAATATCAGTTTCAACCCCTGAATCCTTCCTCGCCTTCAAAGCTTCCGCGGTCTTTGGTCGAAGCAAGCCATCAGTTCCCCGTTCCAACTGAATATCCACCCGCTCAATCTCGACAAGGTCGGCACCTCGGGTTTTCCCGGACTGATATTTATTCCCCGTCCACTCAAAATCTTGGGGCTTGGCATGAACTCGAAAGAGCTCCCACTTGCCCGGCAAAAAAGCGTTATGTGACACCTCGCAATCCGCAGGAGCAACCGAAATCTTGTCACTCGCACTCACCCCAAATTCCATCGAGACCTTACAGTCGATCACCGTATTGTGAGCGATCAGCGCTTTGCGAACCGGAGCATACCCATTCAACGGACTGTCCGGAATACCATTCATCAAGCTGATCGCGGCTCGCTCGGCATCGCCACGAAGTCCTTCGAAGTAGTTGTTGGTCACGCGATGGCCTTCCCCGATAATTCGCACACCTCCAGTGCCATTTTCCTCATACCCCAAAAATACATTCGCATCAATCAGACAGCGGTGCCCATGCCGCAAAGTGAGAGCACCCTCACATCGCTCGAAAAGATTATACCGAAAGACATTCTCGCAGGACTTATTCGAAACGACCTCCCCTTCTCCATTACAACGCTCGAAGTAATTACTCTCCACAATTGTCTGACTGACCAGCTCAGATGTGTCGCTATCTCCAATGCGAATTGTCTCACCGCCATTCCCCCCCAACTCAGGTCGGGGACCAAAATAATTATGATCAATCCGATGCGCACCGGGCTTTTCTTTGACCCAAACCACCAAAGTCGTCCCCTTGTTCTGTTTCCCTGAGAAGTAGCAATGATCAACCCGATTATTCGCCCCATATACATTCACCCAGAGCGATTTTTTATCTCCCCCCTCTTTTGTCTGCTCGAATGAGCAATCTGTAAGGCGGCAATAATGGGCCAATCTCTCATCATGCGTTCGGAATTCGAACACATCCAATTCGCCCTCTGGGTTCAGGAAAGAAAAGCCGGAGACAATCACATGCTGTCCCGAAACCCGGAGCTTGGAGGAGCCAACAAAAACTACTTTCCCTGGCGACTCCGCACGAATATGGATCGGCTTACCTTCACTTCCCATGAGTCGCTCAAAACGTAACTTTGTGTCCTTCCACTTCCCATTTTTCAAAATAATAACATCTCCAGCTTCCGCTTTCTTTAGCACAGGCTTCACTTCGCTCTTGGGAGTCATCCAAATTTCCTTAGCCGAGGCATGGCAACCAAGAAAAATCAGTAACAAAAAAATTGGACCTCGAATCATCAGCAGTTAGAAATATTCTAATAGAAGACTCCGTTCCCGGGCTCCTGATGGCAAGTTAAATTGAGACTCTTGCGACACCTTGGAACTCCGATTTTCATTCTTCTCAAGACAATTTAATTCGATAATATTTCCTTTCCTATTCCCATGATTTCTCGAAATGAAAGAGCTCTGACCTTTCTGATATTTCTGCTCTCTGTCTTCATCTGCCCGGCAGAAGTAATTGGACCTGTCACCACAGTTTCGGGGCTCAATCGCGCCATATCAGAAGCAACCCCTGGAGACACCATTCTGATGGCCAACGGGAGATGGACTAACGCCATCATCGACTTCGAAGCTGATGGACTGGACGGACAACCCATCACACTCCGCGCTGCCGTCGATGGACAAGTCACAATGGAAGGATCGTCACGGTTAAAATTCAATGGAGATCACCTCGTGGTGCAAGGCCTTCATTTCACCAACGGCTCAATTGCCGACGGCGGCCACGTCATCGAATTCCGGGGAAGCTCCTCGCAACTCGCGAACCACTGCCGCCTCACCCAGTGTGCCATCACCGATTATAATCCAAGTGTTCCCTCCGTGAATTACAAATGGGTCTCAGTCTATGGAATGCACAATCGCGTGGATCACTGCTCATTCACGGGAATGAATCACGAGGGCGTTACCCTCACTGTCTGGCTCGGCACTAACGCTCCCGCGAATCATACCCGTATCGATAATAATTACTTCGCCAATCGCCCGGAAGGAGACGGCAATGGATTCGAAACCATCCGCATCGGAACCAGCAGTCGATCCCTGCAAGAATCCAAGGCCATCGTCGAAAAAAACTATTTCTACCGCTGCGACGGAGAGATCGAGATCATTTCAAATAAATCCGTCGGCAATATTTACCGGAACAATACCTTCGAGGAGTGCAAAGGCCAACTCACCATCAGACATGGAAACGAATGCGTCGTCGAAGGGAATTATTTTCTCGGTAATGGCATCTCCGGCTCCAGCGGAGTTCGGATCATCGGAGAAGATCACGTCGTAATTAACAACTATTTTGAAAACCTTCGCGGCACCGGATTCCGAGCCGCCGTTGGAATGATGAGCGGCGTTCTGGACTCCCCCTTGAATCGATACTTCCAAGTGAAACGTGCCCTAGTTGCCTTCAACACCTTCTCGGGATGTAGTGAAAACCTCGTCATTGGAATTGACTCTTCAGACACGGAGCTCCCTCCTCTCGATTGCGTCATCGCAAACAACATTATCGAAGGAGATACAGCTCCACTCATAGAATACGAGAGGACGCCCATTAACATGGACTACGAGGGGAATATCTTTCATGGAGCATCACTAGGAATTCCCCAGCCATCAGGCATCCAGATGATCGACCCTCTCCTTGCTCCAAATCCCGACGGCACAATGCGGCCTGCAAGCAACAGCCCGGCAATCGATAACGCGGATGGAAACTACCCCGGCATCACCACCGACATTGATGGGCAACCACGACCCAACGGCATTGCAGACATCGGCTCCGACGAGCAGTCCAACGCTCAACCTGCCTTCATGCCCCTGAATAGCGAAATTGTAGGCCCGCGCTGGATGCGGCCAAGCCATGTCTTGATAACAGACATTACGTTTGGGGCTAACGAAGCAGATATCTTTTTTGAAGACCAGACCGGCCTAGCTCCCGCATACACTTTGGAACGATCAGAAGATCTTTCATTCGACAACTGGACTACCGTCACGACTCTCATCCCCGTCGCACATACTTCCACTTCGTTTCACGTCATCGACCCTTCCGTCGATGGCAAAACAATGTTTTGGAGAATCAAATACGAAAGGTGAAATCCCAGGGATCGAAACGCTCCTTTTTTCAACAGAAAATAGTCATCGCCACCGTTCTCTTCGGTGTGCCAGCCCTGAAAAAAATTCGGGAATTAGGATCTATCTTTAAACAGGAGCGACCTGATTGGACTCAACTTGAAAATCAGTAGTGAACACCTTGCTGACATCTTCATCCCGACCATAAACCATCAGAACATCCTCGGATTGAATCTCAGTATCTTTTGAGGAGCACCGACAAACTCACCACCACTGCGGTAGATCCCAAGCACAATGATTCCAACGTCAGCCGGCTTTATCTGCCAAAGAGCTTTTCCGACCCAGGGGTGTTTCTCATGGATTTCACCATCGTAAACACAAAATCCGTCCCGGAGATTTAGAAGGTAGTCGAAGTCGATCACCTTGGTCATTCCGGCTTTTTCCAAAGTGACCCTGATAAAATGATCCACGGGATCACTGACAACTTTCAGATTTAGCAATAGCCCTAAAACCAGGAGCCCAAGCACAACCATTCCCAACCAAGCAAACGTCATTCCCATCCCCCTATCGTCACTCCACATCAGAGTCACCAAAAGTGTGGCGAGAGCCGATGTGAAACCAATATTTCCCGCAATAATAAGATGGAGAATGATTTTTCGTCTGACCGGATGATTTACGACTTGCTCGGATTCACTTGTCGTAAACCCACCCCAAAAAAAGCAGAAGCTGCCTGAAAACGAGCAACAGGCCCGGACATCCCCGTTAATTGAAGAGCGCTAGACCCAATTTTAACGACAAACAAAGCTACCACGACAATGATAACGAGCGCTAGAAAGGATCCCATAGCCAAGAATGCGGCTAAATTATCAAGACCGCGATATATTTGTCCATAACTGAACTTGATTCCCCGCCTTCAATAGGGAGACTTCTCGAGAAACCATGACTGCGGAGGCTCCACTTGAAAATGCGAACGCTAATCTCGATCATCGAGATGTTAAGCCCAGTAACCTCATCGTCACAGGGTTGCCCGACGGTCGCTTTCAAATCAAGCTCGTCGACTTAGGACTCGCCAAATTCACACCAAGACCTGCTATCCGAGCTATTGCTCAGGGAGCCTCCGATTACAGATCGATCCGCTCGATGACACCCGAGCAGTTCGGGCGACAGCCTGTTGAAAAACGCACTGATACATATGCCATCGACTGCTTTTACTACTACGGCCTGACAGGGCCATATCCGCTTGAGGGAGAGTCCGCCAAGAAGGTCATCGCCTCCCATCTTCAGTACAAAGCCACCCCACCCGAAATCTGCCCCAATCTTCCTGCTTGGTTTTGCAGCTAGATGATGCGGCTAATTTTCGCGAAATGGATAATCGTCCATATGACGCCAAAGAATCACAAACCCAATTCCTTATGAGTGAAAACAATCCCGAATCCGGAACACCTCAAGTTCCCGTGAACGACGTGCAAACTGAAAGCGCCGCTGACCCGGTAGCCCCTGCTACTGCACCGCAACCGACCCAGCCTCCGGCAGATGAAAAACCCTTGCCTCTCACTTCTGCCAGGCCAGTCCAAGCTACACGCCCCAAGCTAATAATCCCGGGCCAGGAACCGGCGCCCGTGCAACCGATTCCTGCTGCACCCGCTCAATCCATTACAGCGGCAGCCCAAGCTCCGCCGATCGACACCATCCCACAACAAACCACGGTTCAACAGACCTCAGCTCCCCAGATCCAAACAGCAACAATTCCTGCGGCGCAGCCTGCACCAGTCCCAGTTGCTCAACCAGTGCCAGCGCCTCAAATCCAGCCCGCTCCTGTCGCACAGCCGGCCCCAGCTCTTTCGGCCCAACCAGCTCCTCCGGTTCAACCAGCTCCAGTCCCTGCTGCCCAGCCGGTCCAACTAGCTCCTCCGGTCCAACCAGCTCCTCCGGTCCAACCAGCTCCAGTCCCTGCTGCCCAGCCGGTCCAACTAGCTCCTCCGGTCCAACCAGCTCCTCCG
>JBDNAG010000073.1:0-6679 GCA_039768565.1 Akkermansiaceae bacterium
ATTGCCAAATTAGACGCCATGCCTGGAGTTCGCGACACCGTGACTCTCTGCCAGAACCGAAAGCTACCCATCGCCATCGTTTCAAGCTCCAACCACAAGTGGGTCGATGGCTGGCTTGAAAAACTAGGCCTTCTCGCGCCCTTCGACCACATCATCGCACGCGAAGACGCTCCTCGTATTAAACCCGCGCCCGACCTCTACGCGGAAGCCGTCAAACGCATGGGCCTGCCCGCCTCAAAATGCCTCGTCATCGAAGACTCTCTCAATGGTATGAAGTCCGCCCATGAAGTCGGGTGCCCCGTCGCCGCCATTCCAAACCGAATCACGCAATGCATTGATTTTTCGGCCGCAGAATACCAATTTTCTTCTCTTGTCGAATTCCTCGAACAACTGTGATGCGGTATCTCTTGTTCCCCCTCCTCTTCCTTTCGGCATGCCGTCAGGACAAGCATGACAATGAGGAAGAGTCAAACGAGCCACCCGCCATCGTGCGAATCGAAAGCGAGCGCCCCCTCATGGGCACGCTCTTCAAAATCATCACCTACGCCAAGGATCCCAAGGAAGGTTTCATCGCCATGGAGGAAGCACTCGACCTTGCCGAAGACTTTGGCAACCGGGCGACCGACTACGACCCCAACTCGGAGCTCAATCGCATCACAAAAGCCGAACCCGGTGTGCCGGTTTCCGTCAGCAAGGAACTCTTCGACGTCCTCCTCCTTGGGAAAAAATTGGCGAAAGAAACAAACGGAATCTTTGACCCCACCTACGGACCACTCACCCACCTTTGGCGCGAAACCCAAAAGACCAAAAAGATCCCCTCCGATGAAGAAATCAAGACTGCTCGAAGCCGTTGTGGAATTGAATTTCTGATCTTTGATGAAAAAAAGCAGACCATCACGGTTAAGCGCAACGACCTCCAGCTCGACCTCGGGGGAATTGCCAAGGGATTTGCTGCCGATCTCATTTTTGATGACCTTCTAAAAAGGGGCTTTAGCCAAACCCTCGTTGCCGCAGCCGGCGACTTACGCATGGGAGACGCTCCTCCCGGAAAAGAAGGCTGGAGCATCGGCCTCCGAACCTTCCGTCTCAATCCTACCAAAAGTCTTCCACTTGAAAACTGCGCGGTCTCGACCTCCGGAGATCTCTTCCAACGCATTACCACCGGTGGTAAAACCTATTCTCACCTGATCGATCTTCGCACCGGACTCGGACTTACCACCCGCCGCGCCGCTTCAGTTGTGATGCCAGAGGCCAAAATGACCGACCCCCTCGCCACAGCCGCCTGCCTTTCAGATAATCCTAGAGCCCTCTTCGTAAAATTCCCGGACGCCTCCATTCGCATCATTTACGAAGATCGTAAAATTCAACCAATCACCACCGGCATCTTCACAGAGTAAGTCGTTCAGAATATTCGCCTTTGTTCATTGCCCATTCATGCAGACAAGTGAATGTTCCCTCAATGACTTTGGACGAACTCGAAACAGCCATCGATGTTTGGCTTACCCAAGGAGCCACCGATATCTTTTTAAGCGAAGGTCAGCGCGCTCGCGTTCGCATCAACGGCGAAGTCATTGCCGTAAAAGAATCAACGATGTCGCGAGAAGATCTTGCTAATCTTTGGCAGGCATGCGGAATCAATCCAGCTTCCACTAATGAGGTCGATTCGCGCTACCAGATGAAGGACGGCGGCTATCTCCGGGCCAATCTCTACCGCGCTATGGGCAACCTCTCCGCCGCTATTCGACCAATTAAAGCGGTCATCCCACCACTCGATTCGCTTGGGCTCCCAACCAATTTACTCCGCCACTGGATCAATCGCCGCTCTGGGCTCATCCTCGTCACCGGAACCACCGGGTCGGGAAAGTCCACCACTCTCGCTTCGGCCCTCGAAGAACTTAACGAAAGCCGGCAAAGCCATATCGTCACACTCGAAGACCCCATCGAGTATCTTTTTCAGAACAAGAACTCATTCTTCTCCCAGCGCGAACTAAATTCAGACACCACCAAGTTTGCGACAGCCCTTCGCGCCTCCCTTCGCCAGAACCCCGACGTCATTATGATCGGAGAGATTCGCGACGAGGAAACAGCACAACTCGCCCTCCGTGCCGCCGAAACCGGACACCTTGTTCTCAGTACGCTCCACAGCTCCGGAGTGGTCGAATCAATTGAGAGGCTGGGAAACTTGTTCCCCGAAAATCACGGCGCCACCTCAAGGATGCTCCTTTCCCGGCAGCTCATCGGAGTGATTAACCAAAATCTCCTACCGGGCACTGACGGATCACTCAAGCTCGTTTCGGAATACCTGCAAAACGAAGGGGCAGTGCGAGGATGGATTCGTGAAGGTCGTTACCGAGATATCACCGATCACCTTCAGCGCCCCCAGGATGCTCAAACCAGAAACATGCTTACCAGCATCGTGGAAAACTACTATCAGGGCCTCATTTCAGAAGACATTGCACGAGATGCTGCGGCGAACCCGGGCGACTTTGATCGCCAAATTCGAGGCATTTCTTAAACCGATAACTTCCAAATCATGATCACACCACAAGGAATTCGAGACTACCTTGCCCAAACCGTCACCAAAGGCGGATCCGATCTTCACCTTACCGTCGGAGCCCCACCGGCCGCGAGAGTCCACGGGAGTCTCCAGGCTCTTGAAGAACAACCATTTGACGCTGGCCAGGTTCGCGAATTAATCCTCGGTACCATGAATGAAACCCAGCGCTCGAAACTGGAGGACGACTGGGAGCTCGACTACGCCATAGAAGTCAATGGTGTTGGGCGTTTCCGAGGAAACGTCCATTTCTGCCGTCAAAACATAGAGGCCGTTTACCGTTACATTCCAGCCGAAATTCCCGACCTCTCGACTCTTGGCCACTACCCGATTCTGGAAGAAATCTGCCACCTTCAAAGAGGTCTCGTCCTCATCACAGGTGTCACTGGTTCCGGAAAAACAACAACCCTCGCCTCCCTGGTCCGCAGAATCTCCGAAATCCGATCGGGAACTATTATCACTTTAGAGGACCCCATCGAATTCTCTTTTCAGCATAACTCCTCGCTTATTAAACAGCGAGAGATCGGAAGAGACACCAAATCATTTTCACTCGGGCTTCGCCAATGCATGCGCCAAGATCCGGATGTCATCATCGTCGGAGAACTCCGCGACCGCGAGTCCATGCAGATCGCGATGACCGCCGCCGAAACCGGACACCTTGTCATAAGCACCCTCCACACCATCGACGCCCCAAAATCAGTGGAACGTATCATGGACCTTTTCCCTTCTGACCAACAAGTTCAGATCGCTTCCCAGCTCTCCAATGTTCTCGAAGCCATCGTTTGCCAGAGACTTCTCCCCAGAGCCGACACCGATGGCCGGGTTCTCGCCACCGAAGCTCTCCGCGTGAATTCGGGGATCCAATCCAGCCTCCGAAAACGTAAGATCGAGCAAGTGGTGGGCCTCATGGAAATCGCCCGTCAAGAAGGCTGCCACACCATCGACGACTGCCTCGAAACACTAGTCGCTCACAATTACATCACCCAGCAGGACGCCATTCAAAACTGCCGCGATCCTCACCGCTTCACCTCGGAAAGCCTCGCCAGTCGCCAGGCCGTGAAAAATTAGATTGAGGGCGGAGCAAACTGCCCTTTCAACTCCTCGGGAATCTCCACCTTGGGGTGGACGTACTCGGTTTCATTGCGCCACCCGAGATGCTTCAGCGGGTAGAGTTCGCCAAGCACGATGGCATTTCGCCGGCGCTTGATCACCCGCCGACCACGACGATCGAGACGCTTCACTCCAAAGGCGATGATGGCATCGCCAAGCTCCGCATCCTGCATGGGTCCAAAGGCAAGATCAATGAGTCGGCTATAAATTTCGATATCCCGAGGATGCTCTTTTAAAAACTGTCGGAAGACGTGGAAAGCATCACCCACCCGACCCTGCATCGCCAAAGCATCGCCCTTGCTCAGAAGCGGTGGTGGCTTGCGAAATTTTTCCAGAGAGAAGAACGAGAGGACATTGGCCATCTTCTGGCTCACCCAACCCGTCGTTGGAATCGCGAGCAAAATCGCAGCCAACAGACCCGCCGAAACCAATAGAAAAATGGCCAGGGGACTCTCACTCATTGCAGCTAATATCATGATCTTAAAGACTACAGAGAGCACGGGTTCCCACGAAATTTGCAATGACCGCCATCGCCAGAACCAAGCCTCCCATCCAAAGCAAGTCCACCACTCCAACGGTCCCGCCCAGAACCGGAATCACCGCGATCAGGGCAGACACCAATCCAATCCCAAGCCCCCAAGACACCATTGAGCGAACTTCGCGTTTCACGATTCCAGAACGTTCCTGTTTGGAAATTCCCAACACCCGAAGGGTTTCGAATTCGGCTTTCCGCTCCACCAAATTGCGCGCGGTCACAATGCCAACACCGATACTCCCGAGAATGATTCCCAATCCACCAAGCACATTGAAGATCGCGATGTAGGTATTCTCAACCTCATGAAAAGCCGCGAGCCTATCCTTCGTTGCGGTCACCTTCCCACCCAAATCCGCCGTCTCTTCCTGCAAGATTTCCCGTGTCCCTTCATCGGGAGAGAGGAAGAGTTGATAGCCGCCAAGCGAAGGATACTTCTCCAGCAATTTCCCCTCATCTAAAATCAGACTTCCTTGAAAAACGGAGTCCTTCACGACACCTGCAATCGTCACCGCATAATCATTCCCCCACTCATCCTGATAGACCAATTCATCCCCCACCTTCTTCTTCAAAACCCACATCATCGTCGTTTCATCAACAAAGGCCGGCACCCCGTCACCTTGCAAAGCCGACCACTCGCCACTTGTCTTGAAGCGACCTTCAAGAAGATCGGGATCCACCCCCAGCAAGCGAGGTTGGTTGGAAGCGGTGAGATTAAAGCAATCGACATCATCGCCCGCCCCAATCCGGAAGGGCACCAAAGTTTCCAAGCCGAACCAATCGACTTCACCCTTGGCATCAGCAGGCCGATTCACGGGCGAAGTGGTTTCTACCCACCACGCGAAACCACCGGCTCCACTCATTTTATCCTGCCAATCGTCTCCGGCATTTTTTCGGAAGGACGCCACCGAAAGCACCAGAAAGACCCCGGCTGCCAGCACGCCCACCACCGTTAAACTCCGCGAAGCCCGACGGGCGAGATTCACCCTGGCCATGCCACTTGGCGAAAGCTCACCCAGCGAACCAATCCGGGCCAAGCGCTTCCGAAAGACCGCCAAGCCTGTCACCAAAACCCCGAAACCTACTAGAAAAAATGCACCCTGGGCTGCCGCAGTGAAGCTCATTGCGATTCCTCCCGCCACCAATAAAAGACCAAAGATCAGGAAGCCCGTCGCCCACTTACTTGACTTGCCCACTTCCTCTTCGGCTCCCGAATTAAGCCTCAGGCTAGCACTCTGCTTCGCTTGCTTCCGAGTCGTCAACCAAACCGAAATCAAAGAGAGCCCAACAATCCACAACAGGCCCTTGGCAATCGTCCACCCACTAAGATGAAGCTCAAACGCCGTTCCTTCACCCCAAATGGAGCTAATCACCTTGAGCACCAGCGTGCAGAAAAGCATCGCCAGGAGTGCCCCGACAATCGCTCCTGCCAGCACCACAAAAAAGGCCTCTCCCATTCGCCAGTTGGAAATTTTCTTCACGGGAATTCCCACTGCCGAAAGAAGCGCCCCTTCCTCCGCCCGCTGTTCCACATTGAAGCGAAACAACATCGCGACCAAAGCAACTGCAGCGATGATCAGAAAGAAACTCATCGCAAGAAATAGAATTGCAAAGTCCACCGGCGACTTCGCTGCCTCCTTAGCCTGCTCCGAAAAATCCATCACCTGCATTCCCGCCAGAGAAGGTTCCAGCACCTCGCGAACTGACTTTGAGACCCCGTCCACCTGCCCACCCGGCACCCTCACTCCGGTCACCTTCCCCCAACGATTGGCCCAGAGTTCCTCTCCGGTTTGATGAGAGACAAAGGCCTTCGGTGTCCCCTTGAAGCTCTCCCAATACTCATCGTCCTTGTCCCGGATTCGAGTCAGATCCAGAGGCAAGCCCGGCTCCCAATCACGAGCGCTTTCAACATCGGCCACTCCCGGAAAATCCGGCATCCACCGTTTATCAGCTGCCGGACCTTCCATCTTCACGATCGCCTTCACCGTGAAGACCCCGCGCTTTTCTACCAGCTTGCTGCCGGACTCCACGACGAAGTAGTCCATCGTCAACTCATCACCGACCTGGGCCCGCAAATCCTCCGCCAACCAATCGTTAATCACGACTTCTTCCTCGCCGGGCTGCGTTGGAAGAAACATCGCGGACTTCCCGCTCACCGCCGTCACCATGGAGTATGGGGTTTCCCCGACTTCGGTCGCCAGCGTGTTGATCAGATAAGTCAGCACCGGCTCGCCTTCGATTTTTTCAGCGATCCCCGGCTCCATGAAAATCCGCTCCGAGCGCACCTCAACTCCATCCGGAACTTCCACCACTGAAATCCCGTAATCCGCCAGCTCCAGTTTTTCCGAATCAAAGGATTCGTCTTCATCAAGCAAGAGAGCATTGGCCTTTCCTTTAAGATCGAGTACTTTTTGCAGTCGCTTCAGCGGGACAAAAACCGAAGACGGCGGAACTTGAGTTTGCTCCAGACTGAATCTTCCGAA
>JBDNAG010000310.1:0-3140 GCA_039768565.1 Akkermansiaceae bacterium
AAAAATTGACCTCCAAAATTTGCTCAACCAAGCCCCATTCCCAGATGCCTCCACAATGTCTCCGGAAGAACAACGGGAGATTATTGACAAGGCCATCGCCATCTCGGAGCACACCCCCCGCACCCCATTCCTGCAAGATAGCAATAACGACTACATCGAGCATAAGAGCTCGATCGAGATGATCTATCCCGACGGAACTCCCGGATTCCAGGAAGACGCCGGAATGACAAACTTCGGTGGTGGCTTCACCAATTTTGCCAAGAAGAGTTTTCGCCTCTACTTCCGCAAGGAATATGGCGCAGCCAAGCTCAAGCACCCGGTTTTTGACGGCTTCGAATACAAAGACATCCCACCGGTTGAGGAGTTCGACGCCATCAACCTTCGCAGCGGCTCACATGACATGTCGGCTCGTGGCGCTTACATGGGTCCTCGCTTCGCCGATGACTCGATGCTGGATATGGGGCAGATTGCTCCCCACGGGCGATTCGTGCACGTGTATCTCAATGGCCAGTATTGGGGACAATACCACCTGCGTGAACGCTGGAATGCCGACATGGCATCCAGCTACTTTGGCGGTAAAAAAGACGACTACGATGCCATCAGCGCCAACAACTCCGGCATGGAATTCCAAAACGGATCCGCCTACGATGGCACTAACGATTTCTGGAATGAGACACGAACCCTGTTGACTGGTCCCAACCCTTTTGCCAACGCGGCCGAGCACATCGACATCGCAAACGTTATCGACTTCATGTTGCTTTGGACCAGCGGTGAGTGCGAGAGCGAGTTCCGCGCCTTCGGTTCACGATCCAAGGGTGTTCCATTCAAATTCATGTTGAGAGATCCCGACGGCTTCATGCCCAACGGAGGCTGGAACCATGACCACGCGGTAACACACAACGGCCCCCTGAGGGCCATGACCGAACTGCGCACCGGCGGAAACATCGATTACAACATTCTTTTGGCAGACCGCATTCACAAGCACTTCTTTAATGGTGGCGCGCTCACCGCAGAAGCAAGCGCCGAGCGATTGCGTAAGCGCTACGAGGAAATGCGCCTTGGATTTGCAGCGGAAGCGCGGAGATGGAATTTCCAATCCGTGGCTTCTTGGGAATCTTACGTCAATCGGTGGCTTAACACCAGTCTTCCACAGCGCAGCACAAGCATGATGCAAAGACTTCGTCAGGCCGGCATGTATCCCGACATTCTAGCACCCGCCCTCTCCCAACACGGAGGCTCCATTCCAGCCGGAGGTGGTGTCACCATGACCACCAACACCACCGCCATCTACTACACTATCGATGGCTCCGACCCCCGCCTCCCCGGTGGTGCCGTTAGCCCAACTGCCCTCACGGCGCAATTTTCCAATGACGTCCGCGAACCCGAAGATTTTGTGGTTTCCGGTGACTCCTGGAAATATCTCGATGATGGAAGTAACCAAGGCACGGCCTGGAGAGATCCTGGATACGATGACAATTCGTGGGAGGCTGGCCCATCTCAACTCGGCTACGGAGAAACCAGCGTCCTAACCACCGTCGGCTTTATCGACACCGACCCGACAACGGGCGGCAATCAAAAGAATGCCACCACCTACTTCCGCAAAAAGGTGATGATCGACGACCCGGCCGATTTTTCAAACTTCCTCATTGGCCTCCGCTACGATGATGGCGCTGCTGTTTACGTCAATGGAATCGAAGTCGCCCGCACTGCGACCCTGCCTACTGACGCGGCTTTCGACGCCTTCGCAACAGGTCGAACTCCGGACGAAAACATCTACTTCGAGTATCCCGTCTCTTCGGCTCGATTTGTAAACGGCGAAAATACCATTGCGGTCGAGATCCACAACCAATCCGCCGGAAGCTCCGACATTCGGTTCGACCTCACACTCCGCGGTGAAATCGACATCACCAATGGCAGCAACATTACACAACCCGTCATGATTGACGGAGCCACCGACTTTAGAGCACGAAGCTTCGACAGCAGCGCCAATGAGTGGAGCGCGCTGACCTCGACCTTCTTCAGCCTCGACACCGTTCCTGCCGCTGCTACCAACCTCGTCATTTCAGAAATCCACTACCGCCCCGCCGACCCCACTTCAGCGGAAGAACTGGCAATCTCGGGAGACCGTGATGATTTTGAGTTCATCGAACTTCTCAACATCTCCACTCAGCCCATCGACCTAAGCGGCCTCTACTTTGACGAGGGAATTAGCTTCTTTTTCGCAGAAAATACCATTCTTGAGCCGGGTAACCGCCTGGTCCTTGTCAAGGATCTCGAAGCCTTCACCGCCCGCTACGGAAATCTTTCCGAGAGTGTGATCGCCGGAGAGTTTGGCGGAAGACTCAGCAACGACGGAGAACAACTTATTATTCGCAAGTCTGGAGCAATCGAGCTGATCAACCTCACCTACAACGACCAACTGCCATGGCCGGCAGAAGCCGACGGAAATGGATACTCCATGATCTTCACCGGCAACGTGCAGGCCCAGGGCACTTCATGGTCCGCTCACGCCTCCATTGGAGGAGCACCCGGCATGGCCGACATCGCTCTTTCCACCGGCTACGAAGATTGGAAAACTGCCAATGGGATTACCGATGATCTGAGCGACTCCGATAGCGATGGCCTCAGTGCCTTCGCCGAATATGCGACAGGCAACAACCCAAATGTCGCCAATGGCTCCCCGGTTATCACCCAGGGCCTCGTCTCAGTCGGTCAGGATGACTTCCTCTCAATCACGTATCAACAAGGGCTGAACGTCACCGATGTTCTCTTCGAAGTTCAGGAATCCTCCGACCTCGAAAACTGGACCACCATTCCAGCTCCCATCCTGGTCGAAGAAGAAATTGATGAGGTCACCCAAACAAAAAAGGTCACCAGACGCCTGTCATCTCCCGTGACTCAAGACACCATGAAATTCCTGCGCGTCCGCATGGTGCGCTAGAAAATCAGCCGAACCACTTGCCAAGACCCTCGCATCTTGGCCAAATGTTTGGGTGACGGAAAACTTCATCACGGTCTCTGATACCGAAGGAACTTGCTGGGAGGAACAAAGGACGGATCACCATCCATCCTCTCTCAGTCGCTGGTCGAGAAACAATCTTTGCCTCTCTGACGGTAGCACCCACTTTCTTTTCGTTACA
>JBDNAG010000014.1:0-27574 GCA_039768565.1 Akkermansiaceae bacterium
CCTGTGACCAAGAGCGACTGATGAGACGCCGATCACGGAACGTCTCAACACTATCGTCGATCGTCAGAGAAACGCTGTAAGTGAGCCATGCCATCCTTCCAAATAAGAGTGTGCCAGTCCGGCGCCTCACCCGCCCAGACCTCAAAGCTGCCAAAAATCAGCTTCGTCTTTTGGGCCTAGTTGACGGATACCAAGAAAGGACCTCTCGAGGAACTAAGCACCTTGCTTTCGAGATCCAATGTGAGAGCTCTCTCCACTGCTCATAATAAAAAGCGCCCGACCTTTTCAGGGCGGGCGCTTTGAGATTTTTTGAAGTCAATCTGACTTTAGCCGAAGGTTACGACTTCTTCCTCACTGGGAGGAACTTCATCTTCACCTGGAGGCGTTCCTTTGGGAGCTGGAGCAGAGTCGCCACCGCCGGCTCCTTCGCGGAGAGCAGCTTTGCGGGACATCTTCACACGGCCTTTGTCATCGATGCCTATACACTTAGCGGTGATGACGTCGCCTTTCTTGCAAACGTCCTCGACCTGATTCACGCGACCTTCTTCAAGCTCGGAGATGTGAACGAGTCCATCCTTGCCAGGAAGCACTTCCATGAAGGCACCAAAGGTGGTGACGTTCATGACTTTTCCGGTGTAGGTCTTACCGATCTCAACCTCCGCAAACATCATATCGATCATATTCTTAGCAGCCTCGAGGCCTTCCTGTTTGGAAGCATAGATGTGAACGGTGCCATCATCTTCGATGTTCAGCTCAGCACCTGACTCCGCCTGGATGGCTTTGATGTTCTTTCCGCCAGGTCCAATCAGCTCGCCGATGCGATCTTGTGGGATGGTGACAGTCTCGATGCGCGGAGCGTAAGGGCTCAACTCACCAGGCTCGGTGATGGACTCAGCCATCTTGGCAAGAACGTCGCCGCGGCCTTCAAGGGCTAGGTCGATACCTTCTTCAAGGATGGCAAGGGGAATACCGGGAAGCTTGAGGTCAAGCTGGTAACCAGTAACACCTTCGCTGGTTCCACAGAGTTTGAAATCCATGTCACCGTAGAAATCCTCAGAACCAATAATGTCAAGAATGACAACGTGCTTGGTCATGTTGCCATCGGCATCCTGCTCGGTCACAAGACCGGTCGAGATACCCGCAACAGGGCGGATCATGGGGACACCGGCGTCAAGAAGAGCCATGGTGCCGGCACAGACAGTGGCCATAGAAGTAGAACCGTTTGATTCCATCACCTCGGAGGAAATCCGCATGGAGTAAGGGAAATCTTCGGTGGAGGGAAGCATGGGCGCGATGGAGCGCTCGGCAAGAGCACCGTGACCAATTTCACGACGATTCATGCCGCCGAAACGACCAGTCTCACCAACCGAGAACGGCGGGAAGTTGTAGTGGAGGAAGAAGTTCTTGGAATCTTCACCACCGGCGTAGTTGTCGACATAGAGTTTCTCGTCGGCAGGTGCGAGGGTGCAGATGCCGAGAGCTTGGGTCTCACCACGAGAGAAGATCGCGGATCCGTGCACGCGAGGTAGGGTGCCGATTTCTCCGTAAAGGGTGCGCAGGTCGCGAAGCTTGCGGCCGTCAGCACGAACACCTTTTTCCATGATGGAAACACGGAAGGCTTTCTTCTGAATATATTCGAAGACCTGCTCGATTTCGAACTCGGTAGTCTCGGGGAACTTCTCCTTAATGGCAGCTTCCACTTCGTCACGAAGAGCTCCGACTTTTTTACCGCGCTCCACTTTGGACGCAGCGTAGATGGCGTCCTCAATGCGGTCACCGGCAACGGCATATCCGATCTCAAGGAGATCTTCCTTGGCCACGGTGACGACGTAGTCACGCTTCTCCTTACCGGCAAGTTTGACCAGCTCTTCCTGAGCTTCGACGATTTTGGTTACGGCTTCTTGAGCGAAGTAGAGAGACTTTTTGAACTCAGCGTCGGGGATCTCATCAGCAGCTCCCTCGATCATGATGACGTCGGTCTTGTTCCCCACATAGATGAGGTCGAGATCAGAGTCTTCGCGCTGTTCGAAGGTTGGGTTGATGACGAATTCGCCGTCGATGCGTCCGACGCGCACAGCACCAATGGGGCCGGCGAAGGGGATATCGGAAATTGCAAGAGCAGCCGAAGCTCCGTTCATCGCGAGAACATCGGCATCGTTTTCCTGATCAGCACTCAGAAGGAGAGCGATGATCTGGGTGTCATAAAGGTAACCCTTGGGGAAGAGCGGACGCAGTGGGCGGTCCGTCATGCGGCAGGTGAGAATTTCCTTCTCGGTCGGACGGCCTTCGCGCTTGAAGTATCCACCGGGGAAAGTTCCAGCGGCAGATGCGCGCTCCTTGTATTCCACCGAGAGGGGGAACCAGGTCTGGCCCTCGCGGATTTTCGTTTGTGAAACAGCTGAAACCATCACGATGGTCTCTCCCATCTGAACGGTAACTGCTCCGTCGGCCAACTTGGCCAATTTTCCGGTCTCGATGACCAGAGGACTCGGCCCAACATTGGCCGTTACATTTTGTATACTCATTGTCTTTGTATTTTGGAATCGCATCGGGACCCTCCCGGACGATTTTTTGTTTGAAAACGAAGTGGTTTTCCCGGTCTTAATTTTGGGTGGGAAACCCGCTCCGCTTGAAGGCGCCGCTATCAAATCGCGGCAGCTCTCAAAAGCAAAAGGGCCACAGTGAAAGTCACCGTGGCCTTTTGCAGATTGGTTTTACTTACGCAGGTCGAGTGCTTTCAACACTGACTGGTAACGTTCCTCCGATTTGCTCTTGAGATAATCAAGGAGCTTACGGCGGCGCGCAACGAGGCGAAGAAGTCCGCGACGTGAGGCAAAATCTTTTTGGTGCTCCTTCATGTGATCGGTCAAGTGCTTGATCCGCTGGGTCATGAGGGCAATCTGGAAGTCGGCGCTTCCGGTGTCATTGTCACTTTGCTTGAAGTCAGCAAGGTTAATTCCGTAATCGTTAGTCATTTTAGTGGTAATCGGGATAGGTCGAGCCGCTTCACTGCAGCCAAACCGTCCTTCGACGGGCGTGGGATAGGGCAGAATTGGGAATAACTCAACCTTTTTCGAAGATTTCCGCCACAGCTTCATCCACAAAAAAGAAGGTCAAAGCCATTTCCCTTCCCGAAATCGATTGCGTCCTTACCGGCTTTTACTCTGGAATCCTCTTCCCGCGGAAAAATGACGGTTTATTCAGGCAATGGGATGGGGCTACCTGAAGCCTTATTAAGGGGCATGGTGGCTTTGACCGAGTCGAGATAACGAGCGAGTTCCTGGGCGAGATTTGACCGGATCACCTCTTCACGGGCCGCAAGATTCGTAGTTTCGCCACGATCTGCACGAAGGTTGAAAAGTTCGAAGCGTTTTTTGCGGGCGGGATCGTGGTAGTAGATAAGCTTCCAATCGCCCTTGCGGATGGTGCTGCTGGCGCCAATTCCAGGGCCTTTTGGACCCCAGTTGTTGGGGATGTGCCAGATGAGAGCGCGATTGGCTACAACCCTCGATTCGCCTCTCAGAAGAGGAATGAAGCTTTTCCCATCAATAAATCCTCCGATCTGGCTTGGGTTTTGAATGCCGGCCATTTCGAGAATGGAGGGGAAGAAGTCTTCAATGATGAGGGGAGATCCACTCGAACTTCTGGGCTTGGTAACACCAGGCCAACTGACAATCATGGGAACGCGGATTCCTCCTTCGTGGGCAGAACCTTTGCCACTGGAAAGAGGTTGGTTATGAGTATTGGCCTTGCCACCGCGCCCGTGAACACTGAGCCCACCATTGTCGCTGACAAAAAGGATGATGGTGTCGTCCGCAAGGCCATGCCGGGCGAGGTTGGTCACGATGTCGCCGAGGCTTTTGTCCATCCCTTCGATCATGGCGGCATACATTGTCTCGGTTCGGTCAAGACCGGCATTTTGATACCGTTTCATAAATCTCTTGTCGGGCGCAAAGGGGACGTGGACGGCGTAGTGAGCCATATACAGAAAGAAGGGCTTTTTCTCTGCGATGGCGGAATCAATATTTCGATTGGCTTCACGGGTGAGGGCTTCGGTGAGGAAGATGTCCTTGCCATGATATTTTTCGAGTCCGGGGACATCCCAAATTTTTGAGCCATTTCGAAAAATGGCCGAAAAATTCTGCGTCCCGAGGAAGCTGCCCGGGCCTCCAGCCGCGTGGCCGGCGATGTTGACATCGAAACCGATTTTTTTTGGATCTGCTCCAGGGGTCCCGACAGCCCCAAAGTGCGCCTTGCCGACATGAATGGTTCGGTAACCGGCTTCACGCAGGTAGGCCGGCAGGGCTTTGGCGTGAACAGTGCGCGGAATACCAGGGTCGGGACTGAGGCCATTAACATTCCAATCAGGAAAGCTGAGACGAGGGTGCGCTGCGTCATTGGATGCGTTCTTTTTAAGAGTCCAATTTGTGACGCGATGGCGGGCGGCATTGAGCCCGGTGAGAAGAGAGACGCGGGTGGGAGAACAGACCGAGCAAGCGTACGCCTGAGTAAATTTCATACCCCGAGCGGCGAGCGCTTCCATGTGGGGTGTCCGGTAACGCTTGTTGAACGGCGTGGATGTTTCGGCGAAGGGGACAGATGTGTCCTGCCACCCCATGTCATCGACAACGAAAAGAACGATATTAGGCGGACACTTTTTTTCCAAGGCGGAGGCAAAGGAGTGAAAAGTCAGGAATAGAATAATTACCACGAATTGGATTCCAGTTTTCATGGTCACTTGATTTTTTAGTTCTGGAAGAAGGGCTGCCTCCCCACAAATTGCCCCAACGAATTAATTCCCGGAAGGGACATTTGAAGCGCGCTATTCGACCACAACCTTGCTCGGGTCCCAGGTCACCTTTGGATATTCCAGATTCATCTGGTCCATCGCGTGGGTCACAATCTGGGCAACGGCCATGTCGCGATACCATTTATAGTCAGCTGGAATAATGAACCAAGGAGCCTGCTCGGTGCTGGTTCGCTCGAAAACATCTTCATAGGCAACCTGAAAATCATCCCACCTCGCGCGATCTTCTAAATCCGCAGGAAAAAACTTCCAGTGTTTCTCCGGCCGGTCGAGCCGCGATTGTAATCGCCGCTTTTGCTCGTCCTTGGAAATATGAAGGAAGAACTTTAAAACAGTAGTGCCTTCGTCGACCAGCATTTGCTCGAAATCAATGATGTGCTTGTAGCGCTTCTGCCAAATTTCCTCGGGCGCGAGATTCTTCACCCGCACCGCGATGATGTCCTCATAGTGACTTCTATTAAAAACTGCGATCTCCCCCTTCGCCGGGACCACCTTATGAACCCTCCATAAGAAATCATGCGACAATTCGCGCGTCGACGGAGCTTTAAACGGAGTCACCCAGACCCCTTGCGGATCCACCCGCGAAAAGAGCTTCCGCACACAGCCATCCTTGCCGCCAGTATCCATGGCCTGCATCACGATCAGCAACTTCTTTTTACCCTCGGCATAAAGCACCCGCTGCTGGTTCGCCACTTTCCTCCTGAGCTCCTGAAAAATTGGCAAAACCTCTTCCTCCGGTCGCCCGAGTATTCCCAGACTCGTCGTCGTGATGTCATCCAACTTCACCTGTTCACCAGGTTTCACGATACACTTGTTTGTGAATTCCTCACCGAGCATGGCCCATCAACTCCTGCTGCTGCCACTCATGCAAGAAAAAGGTCAGGAAATCGAAACTAATGATCTTCTCGCAAACGTCACTATTTCACTATTGCCGAAGCCCACCCCTTTCGAGTCTATTACTTTCGTCAACATGTCCGACTCACCTCCCGCAATGCACCGTGCCGCCGTCCACATCGGAGCCAGTCACGCTTCCATGATTATCCTGCGCATTGCAGAGGACGGCACCGAGGAACGGGTCGACTTCCTTGAGAAAAACATCCCGCTCGGACGAGACATCTTTGGCTACGGTAAAGTCCGCTCCACAACTATTGAGCAAGCCGTCACCGTGATCCGTGGCTTTCAGGAATCTCTCGCCGAACTTGGCCTCGATGACATCCCGGTGCGCGCCGTCACCACCAACACGCTGGAAGAAGCAGCCAATGCCGAAGTCTTCCTGAACCGCCTTCATATCGCCTGCAAGTGGCACTTCGAATCACTCGACGACGGCGAAATGACCCGCCTCGTTTTCCTGAAGACCCGGCGCCGTCTCAAGGACACGCCCTCGATGCAGAAACGTAACACCATCGT
Source organism: Akkermansiaceae bacterium (assembly GCA_039768565.1). Lineage (GTDB taxonomy): Bacteria > Verrucomicrobiota > Verrucomicrobiia > Verrucomicrobiales > Akkermansiaceae > SW10. The sequence continues at coordinate 6,215 of JBDNAG010000014.1, forward strand.
CGCGCACGTCGGCCCGGGAAACGCACGGCTCATTCTCTCCAAAAAAGGCCGTATCGTCCGCTACCAATCCTATCGCCTCGGCACCCACCGATGCTGGGAACGTCTGCAATCTCCCGACCTAACTGGCGAGCCCATCATTCGTCTGATCCGCGAACAAATCTCAGGACTCATCGCCCAGATCCTTTACGACTTCGGCGAGGAAGAAATCGAAGACCTCGTGATGATCGGCACTGAGATTCAGATGCTCGCACCCTATCTCTCCAAGCCGGACAAAACCAAATCCCGCTATCGCATCCTGCGCCAACTCACCTCGGACATTGCTTCCGTCACCGAGCCGGAGCGGGTCAAAAACTACAATCTTGATTACCAAACCGCTGGAACCGTCCTCCCAGCCCTCGTCATCAATGCCTCCATTGCCGAATCTTTCAATCTCAATTCCCTTCGTGTCTCACGATCCGATTACGAAGAAGGCCTTCTTACCGATCTCGCGCACCCGGACGCGGCGCACGACGAATTGAAATCACAGCTTCTTCACTCGTCGAAGCTGACCGCCAAGAAATTTGGCTGCGACATGCGCCACGCCCGCCATGTTGCCCACCTCAGCGGACGCCTTTTCGAGGAGACCCGAGCGCTTCACGAACTCAGTGATCACGACGCCCTCCTCCTTGAAGTCGCCGCGATTCTTCACGAAGTCGGAAATCACATCTCACCAAAGTCCCACGAACTTCACGGTCTTTATATCATCCGCCATTCCGAAATCTTTGGACTTAGCGATCCCGATCGCCTCCTCGTCGCCCTCATCACTCGATATCATCGCAAAGCAGCGCCCAAGCTTTCGCACCCGCACTACAAGCGCCTTTCCCCTGGTGACCGTATCCGGGTCGCCAAGCTCTCTTCAATGCTCCGAGTTGCCGACGCCCTCGAGCGAACCCACTCACAGCGTATCAAGGATTTCACCGTCACTCTTAGCGAAGGCAAGGCCACCCTCAACCTCGAAGGCGTGCTGGACGCCTCCGCCGAACGCATTGCTCTCCCCACCAAAGCGGATCTCTTTCAAAACCTGTTCGGACTCAAACTAGTTCTTAACGAGGCTCCATAAAAGAGGCCTATTCGTTACCGTTCTTCGACGCGGTAAAAATTCCCGTCATCTCCCAAGGCAATGAACTGGGTGCCATTTCCCAAAGCTGAAATAAAAGAAACCCCTGCTGAAAGTGTCGATTGCTGCCACGCTCCATCATCAACTTGGCAAACGGTAGCCCTCCCACCAATCACAAGCATTCCGGGTCTCACTACGATTTCTTCGTAGCCATTACCCACTAAATCTCCCATTCCAACCAATCCCCAGATCAAGCTATCTGGACTCATCAAAACCACATGGTATCCAACAGCCACAAAATTAGATCCAGTCCACTCAACCTCCTCCAGCTTTACCCTAAACCTCTTCCCATCAGTTAAACCCTCCCAGGGACAAAAGCTCCCCAGTAATAAACCAAGCCACACTCCCAGTAAATATCTCACAACCCAGCGTTCTTCAACTCACTCAAATCGACAAGATTGAAGAATATCACAGCGGTACCTGCGACAGCCTGATTTCATATAAAACCCTCGATTCCCTTTAAGCTGACGATACCATCAACGAAGGACGAAGATGCTGATACGCAACTCACATCTCCTCCAACATTTCACGACTTTCATGAAGCCTCCCTACATCAATCGCGAACTCTCTTGGCTCGAATTTAACCAGCGCGTCCTCAACGAGGCCCTGCGCCCCGACCTGCCCATCCTGGATCGTATCAAATTCCTCGCTATCACCGGTTCCAATCTTGATGAATTTTTCCAGGTTCGTATCGGGGGCCTTCACACCCTGCACGCATCCGCCCCCACCGTCAGCGACATCTCGGGGATGGATGTCGGAACCCAACTTACCGCCATCGAGAAACGTGTTCGCCGTTTCAAAAAAGATCAGGAAAAACTCTTTCAGAAAGAGCTTCTCCCGTCCCTTGCCCACGAAGGTTTGCCCCTGCACACAATGGCCGACCTCAGTCCCGATCAGATTGAGAATCTGTCGCACTACTACGAGTCCAGCATCGAACCCTTACTTTCCCCCCTTTTCCTTAACGCGGAAAATTCCCGTCAAATCATTCCCTCTCTCAGTGTCTGCCTCGCCCTCTCGGTCCGAGACCCCAAGACCTCGGAATCCCGTATCGTCATTCTTCCCCTCCCGCCAAACGTCCCTCGTATCGCCCTTGTAAACGAAGGTGGCTTCGTGCTGCTTGAAGACCTCATCTCGCACTTCTGCTTTTCCCTTTTCCCCGGTGAGGAAATTGACGCCTACACTGCTTTCCGACTCACCCGCAATACCGATATTCCCGCTAACGAGGACGAGGCCCACGACTTTGCCGAAGAAATCCACCAGGTCGTGACGGCTCGCGGGCAATCCTTCCCCGTCCGCCTCCAAACGTCACAAGAAAATGACCTTACCCAAGAAATCATCAAGCTCCTCGAGCTCGATTTCAACAAAGTCTTTCTCACCCAGCATGCACCTCTTGCAGTCGCCGATCTCTTCTCACTCGCGATAGCCGACGGCTACAATCATCTCCGCACGGCTCCTATCTCCGGTGCTGAATCACCGCAGATTGATCCTACCCGCAGCATCTTCGAAATCCTTGAACAGGAACAAGACATCACCCTTGTCCACCCTTACCAAAGCTATCGCCCTGTCGTCCGATTCATCGAAGAAGCAGCCCGCGACCCACATGTTCTCGCCATTAAGCAGACCCTCTATCGTACCGCCAATAATTCCCAGATTGTCGACGCTCTCATCCATGCCGCCAAATCCGGAAAACAAGTTACCGCACTCGTCGAGCTAAAGGCCCGCTTCGACGAGGCCCACAACCTGGACCGCGCCGAAGAACTTCGCCGCGCCGGTGCACAGGTTCTTTACGGAGTAAAAGGGCTCAAAACACATGCCAAGGTCGCTCTCGTCATTCGTAATGAAGACGGAAATCTCAAACGCTACGTTCACCTCGGCACGGGCAACTACAACGAGACGACCGCTCGCTTTTACACGGATATTTCCTACCTCACCTGCCGCCCCAAATACGGCACCGACGCCTCCATTTTCTTCAACGCCGTCACCGGTCGCACTAAGCTCGAAAACTTCCGCGTTCTCGTTCCCGCGCCCACCCAAATCAAACGTACTCTCATCAGCCTCATCGAGGAAGAAACCGCCCGTGCCCTCGAAGGTGAAGAAGCCCGCATCATGGCAAAGATGAATTCCCTGCAAGACAAGGAGATGATCGACGCCCTCTACGCGGCCTCCAGAGCCGGCGTTGAAATCAAACTCAATATCCGCGGAATCTGCTGCCTCAAAACCGGTGAACGAAAGGATGCCAAAAACATCAAAATCGTCTCCATCATCGACCAGCAACTGGAACACATGCGCATCTTCCACTTCCACCAAGGTGGCGACAAAGAGGTCTACATCTCCTCTGCCGACTGGATGACGCGCAACCTCGAGAAGCGAGTCGAGGTTATGACACCCATCGTCGACCGCGCTTCCAAGAAACTCCTCATCGGCATCCTCGAAAGCTGTTTCAAGGACAATCAAAACGCTTATCTTATTCAGACCGACGGCACCTCAAAACGGATCGAACGCGAGAAAGGCGAGCGCCGCTTTCGCATGCAGGACCACCTCACCCAGCTTTTCGCAAGACAAGCCGCTGCCGCACAACAAGCACGCTCCAGCTCTCTCGAGCCTCATCTTCCCAAAGAATAACGGATTCAAAAAGAGGGGCCCAAGCGGCCGGAATCAAGAGAAGGCTTGTTTGATGACCTTTCCGCGATCGCCCACGAAATAGGGGCGTCCACCGCCGGGATGGACGCGCTTCTCGATGGGCAGGCCAAGGGCGTAGGCAATTGTAGTGTGTAGATCCTTTGGCCTGAATGCTTCACTCTTGATGCTACTAGCGCGTTCGTCCGTTTCGCCGATAAATTGTCCGCCATTGACTCCGCCACCGGCGAGCATCATGGAGAAAGCTTTCGGGAAGTGATCGCGCCCACCACGTTGGTTGATTTTCGGGGTACGCCCAAACTCGGTGGTGAGAACAACCATGGTTTCTTCGAGGAGCCCGCGATCACTGAGATCTTGAAGCAAGGCCGCAACGGGCCCGTCCATTTCGCCCGCCCGGTTGGAGCCGGCGTTGTAGTTTCCATGCTGGCCGTCCCAGCCGCCAAGCTGGACTTCGACGTAGCGGACATTGTTCTCGACGAGACGACGAGCAAGAAGCAAGCCACGGCCGAAGCGGGAATTGCCATAAAGGCTCCGCATTTCGGCAGATTCTTTATTGATGTCAAAAAGCTCGGTGGTCTTGTCGTCGAACAGCTTGACTGTTTCCTCGTAGAAATCGGCATAAGCGCGCACATCGTCGTGGGGAAAGCCCTCCTCAAAGGTCTCGCTGAAAGCTTTGGCGTATTTCATGCGACGCTCGAAGCGCTTCTTTTCGATCTTGGGGACAAGATCCTTAAGACCACGGCTGGGATCGCCGATCGGAAGCGGACTGTGATCAGGGCGGAAAAATCCAGGACCGGGATTACCACCACCGATGACGATACTGTCGGGGATGAGCTTGTTGCGGCGCCCGAGGAAATACTGGGCCCATGATCCGATCTGCGGGTGATTGATTCCCGGCTGACGGCTGAAGCCGGTATGCATGAGATAGTTGCCGCCGGCATGGTCGCCGGTTTTGGTGGTCATGGAACGGACCACCGCGAACTTGTCGGCCTGCTTGGCCATTCGGGGAAGATGGCTGGAGATTTGGAGCCCGCTGGCAATCGTTGAGAGTGGTGACGATCCACCGGCGATTTCGCTGGGGATTTTTGGATCAAAGGTATCCACATGCGGCATTCCGCCCGCCATGTAGAGAAAGATGACATTCTTGGCAGTGGCGTGTGCTGCGGGCTTGATGATTTCACTCTCTTCTCCGATCGCAAGGTCGGGAAGAATGGTCACCCCGAGAGCGGCAGCGGCAGTTCCGGTGAGGAAACCCCGGCGATCAAGGTCGTCGAATTTGCGAAAAGTGTCTTTCATGGCTGGTGATGTGGAATTCAGGGATTATTTGACGAAGAGAAATTCGGGAGTGTTGAGAAGGGCCCAGATGAGGTCGGCAAAAACCTCCTCGCCCCCGGAGCTCAGCTCCTTGTCAACGAGGTGATGCTCGTTGCCGGTCGCACGACGGCTGAGAATGCTTGTGAAGACGACATCGGCCTTCTCGAAGTTCGAACGAAGATTCTTCATATCGAGGAAGATTTTGGAACCCGGTTGGGTGAGGATTTCCGTGGTATATCCGTTCATGAGCTCCATCACTTGAGGCACCGACCCTTCCAGCGAGCTGGCGCGGATCACGAAAGCTCGCTGGGATTGGCCGAACTGGCTGAGGAAGTGGGCTGGGTCAGAGGGTTGGGGGAGCTCGGAGGCGCGGGCCAGGAGGATTTTCTTTTTCTTGGCCACGTTCATCAGTTCCATCATCGCAGCCTCGTCGGAACTATCGTCTTTTTTGAATGGAGACCTAGTGAGGTTGGTGCCGAAAGCTCCCGTCTTTTTTGGAGTCAGTTTGGCATTAAGAATGGAGGTTCCTTCTTCATTCACGAGAAGGTGCTCGGGGCGAAACTGGTTGTATTTTTCAACGCCGGCGAGGAATTCCTCGACCGAAGAGGGGCTCTGCCCAGCCAGATCGATGAGCTCATTAAATTCCTCACCCGACTCAAGTTGGAACTGATTGGGATCCCCGAGCATGAGAGTCATCATGGAATCCCAAACCTGTTCGGCGGTCATGCGGCGTAGGATTGGTCCCGAAAAATAATAGGGCTCAGCCTCCGAAGATTTGGTGCGACTGGCGAGACGGTTGTATGCCTTGGTATTGACAATGACCCAGGAGAAAGCCTTGAGATCAAAGTCGAGCACGAGCATTTCCTCGGCGAGGACTTTGAGAAGTTCCGGGTTATAGGCTTTGCGGGGATCGATGTTGTAAAGGGGTTCAGAAACTCCGCGCCCCATGTATCTGGCCCACATCCGGTTGGCGATATTCATCGCGAAGCGCCTGTTGTTGCGAGAGGTTAACCATGCTGCAAGGCGCTCGCGGGAGTTCAGAGCGGCAACCGCCGCACCTTGCTCCTTTCCAAAAAGAACCCGTGGAGGGACAACCTCATTTGGCACGGCATCATCATACTCGTAAGTGGCCGGAAGACGCATGGGCCGATCCTTAACAGCGCGAACCATAAACTCGCCAGCACGGTTGATGTCACGCAAAGGACGATCGTAGCGACGAACCAAATTATTGAGCTTTTCTTTATCCTCCGCGTTCTTGGGATCGAGACCGTTCTTTTCAGCGAGATGCTGTTCGATCTGTTTGCGGTTCGGGATTGCCTTGTTTTTTGGCTTAGGTCCCTTGGTATCCAAATTGGAGAGGTAGGCTGAAAGCTCGTAGTATTCGTATTGCGTCCAGTTGCTAAAAGGATCGTCGTGACATTGCGCACAGGTGATGTCGGTGCCCAGGAAGACCTTTCCCATGAAGGCGACATGATCCAGCTTCATGTCCTTGTCACGAAAGTGATAGCCCACCGCGGGATTTTCCCAGATACGACCTTCGGCGGTGATCAATTCTCGAACCAATTCATCGTAGGGCCGGTTGATTTGGATTTGCTCTTTCAGCCAAAAAATAAAGGCATCGTTGCGCAAAACCGTACCGGGAAAGCGCGACTGGATTCGCAATTGCTCCGCAAAATAATTGTAGTTGTGGCTGGTGTAGTCGACGGAGTCGAGGAGCTTGGTGATCAGCTCCTGGCGCTTCATGGATCTGCGCGAGGCGAGAAAGTCTCTCGCCTCTTCATAGCTGGGAATACGGCCGGCAAGATCAAGATAGATCCGACGAAGAAACATGTGATCGTTTAGACCTTCATTGTATCCGAGCTTTTGCTCCTTCAACCCCTTCTCGACAGCCGCATCAATCCGCTTCACCGCAAGAGCAACCAGCTCAGCTTTTTCGGAAAAGCTACGCTTGCGGATAAACTCCTGATCAACCTTTGAGAGCGCCTTCAGCGGCATTTCGACCGTCTTTCCATCTTCAAGGCGGAAGGTCACCTTACCGGCCTTCAGCCCCATGAAGTCCGCCTCAATCGGATTGCCTATTGAATCTACCCAAGTGCGGGCTTCAGCGAAATTGGAAAGCAAAACGGCAAGGAATCCCACCATTAGCGAAAGCCTCTGTCCCCATCTCGAAGACTGAGGTGACGAATGAATAAAAGCAGATCGCTGATTCGAATGCTTCAAAGATTTAGAACGAAAACAAAACATGTCTGGACAAGGTTGAACCTTTTGAGTCTGCAAATCTAAACCATCTCAAACGTCTTGCCAAATTCTTTCTGGGTGGGCCAAAAGAAGAGTCTGCGAGAATCTTTAGGCCTACTTAAATATTGTCATCAACTCGCATGGCTAGGCTTTCACCGCCACAATCTCCCCGGTGCTGTCAGCAAACCGTTTCATCTCAACACCCATCATTTTGGCCTGAGTCAGCCAGAGATTCGCAAGAGGCGTGCCTTCCGGCATGTTGATGTGCTGACCAGCCTTCACCTGCTTCCCGCCCCCAGCCATGATAATGGGGAGATCATTGTATTGATGAGTGGAACCATCGCCGAGACCCGAACCATAGGTAAAGAGGGTGTTGTCCAGCAATGTCGTACCGTCGGCTTCCACAACACTCTCCATCTTCTTAAGAAGATAGACATACTGCTCCATATGAAAACGATCGACCTTCAAAAGCTGGTTGATCATCTTGGTCTGATTATGTGACATCCCATGGTGGCTCATCGGCTTATCGAAAAGTCCATCGAAAAGATACGGCGTATCCCAACGTTCGGGTCCAACCATAAAAGTCGCTACGTTGGTCAATCCCGATTGCAGAGCCACCACCATCAAATCACCCATCAGCCGAATATACTCGCCTCTCGGAAGATAAGCCTCCGCTGGTTCGTCAAAGGACACTTTGGAAAGTTCCCCCTTCATCGACTCCAAACGATCCATCTGGGTCTCGATTGAACGAATGGAATCAAAATACTCCGCAAACTTCTGCCCGTCGGCATAGCCTAAATCCTTCTTCATCGACCGGGCATCCTCCAAGACCAAATCGGTTACGTCACGATAACGATCGATTTCCTTGGTCGAAAACAAGCGACGATATATTTTGCGGGGATCGCGAATCGAAGGCGCCAGATGCCCCGTACCATACCACGAGATGTTATCGAAGTAGATCGATTCCTTGTTGTCCTTGTGACTGTTACAGCTGAACTCCAAGGTCGAAAACGGAGTCTCTTTCCCCGCCACGTCTGCCACCAAATGATCCAGCGTCCGGTCAAGCGGCCAGGCCGTTCCTCTAATCGTATAAGGTGGCGCGCTACTGAGATAACAAGAAGCGCACTGCGCATGCACATCGGTCCCCTGTTGGAAGGTGCGATCCATTCCCGTGATGAGATTGATTTTGTCCTTCATCTCCGCCAGCGGCTCCATCGTGGGAGTCAGCTGACCCAGTTTTTTGACACTAAAATTTGGATCCTGTTTATCCAACGAACGACGAAGTTGTCCAAGATTCCCTTTCGGGATACTTCCCCCTGCCTCGCCCGGAAAGAAGCCACGACGAACGACACCGATGGGCACATAAAAGTGAGCCATTCGCTTCGCCACTCCGCTTGCCAGCGTCTTGGTCCCATAACTCTCCATCCACGGCAATGCCAGCGCGGCCCCGCCCAGTCCTCTCAAGAATCCTCGTCGTGTTGTCATCGTTTTAAGATCTGGTTCTCTGCTTCACCCGCTTTGGAAAGAAATGGTTCGCTGAAAATCACCTCACGCAAGAGTGCCTTCATTCGATACTCCCTGCCACCCGTTTTATCGACGATTCCATCGAGCGCGATTTGATCGGCCGGACCCAACTCCCGCCCGAGCGAAAATGACATCAAGTGCCCTGCCAACCCGCGGACGAATCGTTCCTTTTCGGCAAGGATGGCATCCTTGAATTCAACTACGTTATTGAATTTGTGCTTTCGAAAAAGCACACCTTCCATATCCACCTTGCGATCGTTGTCATACTTCTCGCGCCATTTGCCAATAGCATTAAAATTTTCCAGCGCAAAACCAAGCGGATCAATCTGCTCGTGACATCCACGACAATCCGCCCGCTCGCGGTGTATCGATAGTCTCTCACGAAGTGTCAGGTGTTCCTCGCCATCACTTGGCTTCTCACCAAGTGACGGAACATCTGCCGGCGGAGGCTCGGGTGGGTTATTAAAAATCACCCCCGCCAGCCAGGCTCCGCGTGTGATCGGCTGGGTTCGTTCGGGTCCGGAAGTCATCGTCATCACCGCCGCATTCGTGATGACGCCACCAAGCCGCCGATCTGTCACCGGCACACGATGAAAATCCAACACACCCACCTGACCTCGCCGCTTCTTGTTTGGCTGTCCCAATTTACCATAGGATTCCTCCAAATGGCCGGAACGGTATGTGAAGCTGGCATCGATGAACTCAGTCACCGGAAGGTTCTCGATCAGTACTGTCTCGAAAAGTAACAGTGGTTCCATCATCATGTGCATGCTGTCGCGATAGGCCGAGAAATAGAACTCGGGAAACTTTTTGGGATCCGGCACAGACGAAATGATCCGGTCCAACTGCAACCACTGGGCCGGAAAGGTATCGCAAAAGCGCTTCAGCTTCGGGTCATGCAACATCCGCTCAAATTGTTTTTGCAAGACCTCTTCCTTGAGTAACTCACCTGATTCCGCGGCCTTCAACAACTCGTCGTCCGGAAGGCTTCCCCATAGGAAAAACGACAAGCGGGACGCCAGTTCAAAACCATCTACCTTCCCGTCATGGCCGGGCCCATCATAAAGGTATAAAAATTTAGGAGATGCAATAATGGCTGCCGCCACCGACTTCATGGCATCAGTGTAATCAACACCGCGGTCAAGCTGCCCATTAACGAAGCGCGCATAACGCTCCACAACCTGGCTCTCAATTCGGCCCCGAAACGCCTTTCGCAAAAACTTCTGAATCCGCTCCCGCACTACAACCTCCACCTCCCGCTTGTCACGTCGATCGAGCACAAAAAACTGTTTCCAAATTCCAACCCATTTAGGACCAAATTCCTTACTCCCGGTGATCGACTGCCCCAATTTCAAAAACGACTCCATCAACAAGGGCGACATCGAAAGGTGATCCGCCTGCGTGTCAAAACCATGCTCTGCCCGCAAGTCCTGTGGAAAGGCGGCCACACCAGCCAGTCTTGGTTCGATCAACTGGGATTTCCCGAGCGGACGGCTCCCTACTCTGACCAAATCATCCATCTTCCCCGAAGCCGGTTTAAAGTATCCCTTGTGATCACGAATCATCCTCTCGGGGAGGCTAAAAACAGTGCACTTGAGATCAAAGAGATCCTGCACCGCATTGTGATATTGAAAGCGGTTCATCCGCCGGATTGGAGTCGGCGCAAATGACTTTTTTGCGGACACTGCTTCCAAGCGCAAGGCCTCTAGATCAGCCAACAATTGCTTTCTCTCGCCCACTCCGAGCTGCGGTTCATCCTCCGGAGGCATCTCCTCAAAATCAATGACATCTATGATTTCTTGCAAAAGTTCCGGGTCGCCTTTGAGATGATTCAGATCAGCAACCTCCAAAAGATTCACCTTTCCCTTCACCTTCCCTTCCTTCCCGTGACACTGAACACAACTCTTCTGAAACACCTCAAGAACCTCGGCACCAGAGAGGTTCCCCAGGAGCATCAGAAAGATCAGTCCAAGCGGTCGCATCTCGGAAATACTATTCGCCAAGGCCTGATCTTGCGACCTTTCTCTTGCCAGACCACCAATCCCGACGAAGACTAGTGTTATGAGGCTCTTGACTATTTTTTCTTTCTTAATCGTCTCCCTCCAAGCCGAGACGATCCGAGATCTCAAATACGACTCAAAGCACGAGCGAAATGTTCTCGATTTCTATCCCGCTCTCAAAAAGGAAGAAAACAAACCCGCCCCGGTCTTCGTCTGGTTTCACGGCGGGGGCTTCCGCAATGGTGATAAAGATCAGATCGAGAAGCATGGGCGCTCCACACTAGAAAAGTACCGTAAAGCCGGCTACGCAGTCGTGAGCTGTAACTATCCCTTTCTCGGAGAGAACATGGAGTATCGAGATATCGTGGGCCACTGTGGTCGGGCCGTGAAATTCATTCGCTCCAAGTCGAAGGACTGGAACATTGATCCAGGCCAACTCGCTTGCGGGGGAGTTTCTGCCGGCGCCCTCATTAGCCAGTTCCTTGGCTATCACGATGACCTTGCCGACCCAAAGGCAAAGGACCCCGTGGACAAGCTCAGCTCCCGTCCCGCTGTGGTGGTCGGCATCATGCAGCCCATTGGAACCAAGGAGTTTGCCCTCCGCTACATGGACAAGGGCGAAGCTCCGCTATTCCTTTACTCAAACGCCCGCCCAAGTGACAAGATCCACCCACCCAAGCAACTTGAACTCATTCGAGACAAAGCGAAAGCACTCGGCATCCCGGTGGAAGCTTATGGCGGCACACGCAACAAACTTCCCCAGGTCAAAAAGGGCGAAGAGTGGATCGATCTTCAGCTGAAGTTCTGCAACGAGCACCTCAAAGCAAGCTCTTGACTTTTTAGTTGGTGACAGCGAACTCAGCATTGTGCGAATCGCCGACATCCTGCTTCTCCTCGCTCTCGCAGCGATCTGGGGGGCATCTTTTCTTTTTATGCGGGTGGCAGCACCGGAATTCGGCCCCATCCCGCTCGTGGCGTTCCGCATGGGGATCGCCGGACTCGCCTTAACTCCCGTTTTCCTGCGCCGCGAAGCGAGGGTTCTCTTGCGGGATCATTGGTGGCATTTGCTTGTCAGCGGAGTCGTTGGCTCGGCCATTTCCTTCATCCTCCTGTCGTGGGCCAGCCTCACTCTCAGTGCTGGGTTCACTTCCCTGATGAACTCAAGCGTGCCCGTTTTTAGCGCGATCATTGCGGCGATCTGGCTGGGCGAACGTCTCCGCCGCGCACAATTTGCAGGCCTCGCATTGGGAATTCTCGGCGTCCTCATTCTCGTCTGGGATAAACTCGAGTTCTATGAGAACGGCAGAGGGTGGCCCATCGTAGCCTGTGTTGTCTCCTGCCTTTGCTATGGCTTCGGAGCTAGTTGGATGAAACGTCACCTGCAAGGCGTTCGCCCGCTGGTCGCCTCCTCCGGCAGCCTGTTCGGAGCCGGACTTGTCCTCCTGCCATTTGCTCTCACCAGACTTCCGGACACCTCTCCGGGAATGACCAGCTGGCTCAGCGCAATCGCTTTGGCCCTTGTTTGCACCGCCCTCGCCTTTGTCCTTTTCTTCAAACTCATCCAACGCTCAGGGGCCACCGTCGCGACTTCAGTGACTTTCCTCATCCCCTTCTTTGGCATCTTTTGGGGATGGCTGGTCCTCGATGAAATCGTCACCGGCCAAATGATCGCCGGTCTCGCCGTCACCCTTCTCGGCACCGGTTTTATCACCGGAATGGTTGGCCGAAAATAGGTCATACAATTTCTCCTCGCCGGAATAGACCCACTCCGCTTGAGTGGACAGTCACACACGTTATGCCGGTTCGTTTTCTTCTCGTCTGCTTCACCTTTCTGCTATCGCTCCTCCTCTACATCGACCGTACCTGCATCGCAGTTGCCAAGGATGGCATCACAAGCGACTTCGATCTCACCGACACCCAGTTTGGCTTCATCATGGCCATCTTCACTCTGGGATACGCCCTCGCCCAAACTCCTACCGGGGCCATGGCCGACCGACTCGGTCCCCGTAAAGTCCTCACTGTCATTGTTGCGCTCTGGTCCGGACTCACCGCACTCACCGGAGCAACCCTCGGCTACCTCTCGATGCTCGTGACCCGCTTCATCTTTGGAGCCAGTGAAGCCGGGGCCTTCCCAGCCCTCGCCCGGTCCACCTTCTCCTGGTTCCCCGTCAAAGAACGCGGGCTCGTCACCGGTATCAACTTTTCAGCTTCACGACTGGGCGGAGCCATCGCTTATCCGCTCATGGTCATGCTCATTGCCGGAGTGGGCTGGAGAAGTTCCTTCTTCATCCTGGGTGCTATTGGGATCGGCATCTCCGTGGCATGGTGGTTCTGGTTCCGCGACGAACCTGGCGAACACAGCATGGTTTCAGACACCGAGCGCGATTACATCGAAGCCAATCGCCAGGAAAACTCCGGTCCCAAGCCCGATAAAATCCCCTTTCGCGAAATGCTCTCTTCCGGCCCGCTCAAGCTCGCGATGGTCCAGTATTTTTGCAGTAACTTCACTTTCTTCTTCTGCCTCACCTGGATGTTTTCCTACTTCAAAATGAAGTATGATCTCTCGCTTGAAACCGCCGGTCTCGTCACCGCCATCCCACTCATCGGCGGAGCCATCGGCAATTGGTTCTCCGGCTGGCTCGTCGATAAACTTTACGTCGGGAAAAGGCCCGAACTCTCCCGCAAGGTTCCCGCCATGGTTGGATTCGCACTCGCAACCTTTGGCCTCATCGTCGCCAGCCAGATGACCACCGTCGGCCCGGCCATTGCCTTCCTGACCATCGCGGTCTTCGGAGCCGACATGACCCTCAGCCCATCGTGGTCCTACTGCGTCGATATCGGAGGCAAAAACGCCGGTTCCTTTTCGGGAACAATGAACATGGCCGGAAACCTTGGAAGCTTTGCCACCGCTCTCGCGTATCCCCTTTTGAAAGAAAAATACGAGGTCTCCAGCTTCTTTTATGTCGCAGCCTGCCTCAATCTTGTCGCGATATACACTTGGTCGCGCATGTCTTCATCCCAACTCAAAAGCCAACCTGCCTAATACCATGAAATTTCTTCTCCCCTTCCTCCTTCTTCCCCTAACTGTTTTCGGAGGCGAGTCTCTCTTCAACGGCAAAGATCTCACTGGCTGGAAGTCCGACGCCAAAGGCGATTTTCCCTACTGGACGGCCAAGGATGGAGAACTTCACTGCCAATCCGGGCCCAAGAAAAAAGGATCCATTCTCTGGACCACCAAAGAATTCACCGACTTCACCCTCACTCTTGAATTCAAAAATGGCGAAGGCACCATCGACTCAGGCGTGATGCTCAAAAAAGCCCATGACCAGATTCAGATCGGCATTTCCGGTTCCCTAAAACGTGACCTTACCGCCTCACCCTACATCCCCGGCAAAGGTTACCCGGTCGAGGGCAAAGAAGCGATTGCCGCAGTGAAACCCAAGGACTGGAACGTCCTCAAAATCGAAGTGAAGGGAAATACCTACAAGACCTGGCTCAATGGAGTCGAAGGTATCACTTACGAGTCGAAAACCGCCATCGACAAGGGCCCCCTCGGCCTCCAACTCCACGCTGGAAAGAACATGGCGATCTCATTTCGCAAGATCGAGATCACCGAGCACAAGTAGAACAGGCACCCAGCCTGTTTTTTTGGAGATCATGCCATTAAACCTGCGGCGACTCCTCTGGAGCAAGGACGTCCCTTTGGTCTGATACATCTTCATTCCAACCGCACTGAGCATTGGTCTGACCTGGCTTCTCGTCTAATACTTGAGCGGAGACCGGATGGACATTGCCGACGCTGAAGTCGAAATCGACAGGGGAAACAGCAGAATCGAAACACTGCAAGTCGCCTTCGGAGCAAAGAGGAACGAATCGATCAATTGACTTCCGAATTGGCGCAGCAACGGCTTGCGACGCAAGCTCTCACACGCTTCCTCATTGCGAAAAACTTGGTCTCTAAAGAAGAGAGCTCAACGAATTCATTCGGGAAGTTGATGCCGAGGACGGAGTGGTTGATGGAAAACTCAACGCTAGTTTCATCCATAAAAAGCCCACCAAAGAATCCGGCGGTTTTGGCAAAATCGAGTGGACCTGGAAGAAGGCTCCGAAGTCAAACCTCACAAAAAAGCCCCCGGAATTCATCCCAGAGGCTTTTGTTGAATCTTGATCTTCTAGACAGTGCAGATGTCGATGGCCTGCTTGAGAGAAGTCAAAGGATCATTCTTCGGACGGAACTCCTGACCGAGATATCCCTTGTAGCCCAACTTTGCCAACGCCTTACAAATACCAACGTAGTTCAACTCCTGGGTATCATCGATCTCGTTGCGACCTGGAACACCCGCAGTGTGAAAGTGTGAAATAGCATCCATATGCTTGGTGAAAGTTGCGATGCAATCGCCCTCCATGATCTGCATGTGGTAGATATCGTATAAAAGCTTGAAACGATCAGAGCCCACCTCATTGACAAGATCCGCGCCCCACTGGGTGCGGTCGCAAAGATAATCCTTGTGATCCTTCTTCGAGTTTAAGAGCTCCATCGAAATCGTGATGTTGTGCTTCTCGGCAATCGGCATGATACGCTTCACACCCTCGGCACAATTCTTCAAACCCTCCTCGTCGGTAAGCCCCCGACGATTACCTGAGAAAGCAATGACCTGGGGAACATTTCCGGCCTTGGCCGCGAGAGGAATGATCTCCTCGTAGATTTTCACGAGAGTATCGTGGTTTTCCTTCTTCTCAAAAGAGGTTCCAATTCCACCGACACCCTTCATTGGCTTGGGGCGACCCATCGCACACTCAAGTCCATGTTTGGCCACCGTAGCCCACTGCTCGGGAAAAAGAATTTCGATCGACTCGATGCCCATTTTTTTCACCTCGACACAAAATTGATCAAGCGGGATATTTCCAAAACACCAGTGGCAAACCGAGTGCTTGAACTCGGCGCCCGCTTTTGCGGCGTCTTCTTCAGCAGCTTTGACCTGTGCTCCGAGAGCGGAAAAAATGGCGGCCGTGGCGGCGCCACCGGAAAGGGCTGTGAGTGATTCTCTTCGATTCATTTCTGGGACTAATACACGACAAGAACGGGTTCTTTGTCGAGAAATGAAACGATTTCCCCGCACAGACGGCTGGAACAAGGTGCCTTAGCTCTCTGGAACTGTTCGCACCCTAAAAAATTTGCCCATTTTCGGGGAATAATTGCCAAGTTTCGGAACCATCCAAATCACTGATAACGGCAGATCGAATCCTTTTGCCTTCGACACTTGTCCATGGTCCTGAAAGTGAACTGGCGGCTTCGAAAACAAAGTCAGTGAAATCGCGGACCTCTCAATAATATTCGAATTCTAAAAAGACACCTTCGCCACCAATCGATAAATCGGTGATACGGGGAATATAAAGGTTCAGCGCATTACCGGTGACCTCCCTCTCAAACGAGTCCCAAAATCCATCCCAAACGGTAGCGCGTCCACCACCAAGAACCCCGACGAGTGTGTTTGCGTTTGTTCCTACAATTCCCTCAGGAGTCAGAGTGATGTCGGCAACTGGCTAGAGCCCCCTCCGGATCTACTTCAGCCTGCAAAAAAATCACCCACCCAATCGCCGGGGATGAAAACATCCCCAAAATAATAAGCGCAAAATATTTCACCCCATCAGTTCTACTGCCACGATAAGGAAAAACAAGAGTGCCCTTCACGTGGCTCAATTCGCCACGATGTTTACGAGCTTGCCGGGGACTACGATGACTTTACGAATGATTTTCCCGTCGGTGTGAGCAGTGACGTTTTCATCAGCAAGAGCTGCCTTTTCGGCGTCTTCCTTGGAGATCTCAGCCGGGACCATGATACGGGCACGGAGCTTACCGTTGACTTGAACAATGAGCTGAATCTCGGATTCGACGAGAAGTGACTCATCAAGCTCGGGCCAAGACTGCTCGCTGAGCAGCTCACTTTCACCCAAAGCTGAATTGATCTCCTCGCTGAGGTGTGGCGCGAATGGATTGAGTAGTTTGAGAAAGGTGAGGAACAGATCCTTGGGGACTTCGCTGGCAGAAGTGTAAGCGTTGGTGCACTCCATCATCGAAGAGATCGCGGTATTAAAACGCAAGGACTCGATGGCCTCTTGAACCTTCTTGATTGTCTGATGGGTGACTTTGGCAAGGTCATCGTCCTGACCTCCCACTACTTTGCCGCTCAAAATCCAACCACCATCGGCTTCCTCGGAAAATACAACGCGCCAAACTTTGGCGAGAAAGCGGTGAACTCCCTCGACACCTTTCATCGCCCAGGGCTTATCCTGATCGAGGGGGCCCATGAACATTTCGTAAAGGCGGAGGGAATCGGCGCCATAGTTCTCAACGACATCGTCCGGGTTGACGACATTACCAAAGGACTTTGACATCTTGCGCGCGTCCTCGCCCATGATGAGGCCGGGAGCGAAGTATTTTTTAAATGGCTCCTTGGATTTCAAGTGACCGAGGTCATTGAGAACTTTGTGCCAAAACCGGGAATAGAGAAGGTGAAGTACGGCATGCTCCTTCCCTCCGACATAGAAGTCGACGAAGCCGTCTTCATTACCCCAGTAATCCTCATTTTCAGGCGAGATGAAGTGGTCGGTATTGTTGGGGTCACAATAGCGAAGGTAATACCAACAGGAGCCGGCCCATTGCGGCATGGTGTTGGTCTCGCGCTGGAGCTTGTCGCTGTAGTTGATCCAGTCGGTGCAATTAATGAGTGGCCCACGGGGGTCTCCGGTAGGTTTAAAATCCTCCATCTCGGGCTGGAGAAGAGGGAGCTCGGACTCGGGAATACCGAAGTGTTGGCCGGTCTCCTTGTCCCACAGAAGCGGAAAAGGCTCACCCCAATAACGCTGGCGCGAGAAGAGCCAGTCACGAAGCTTAAATTGGATCTTCTTTTCTCCTTTGCCGTTCTCGACAAGCCAATGAATGATCTTCTTCTTGGCATCCTTAGTTTTGAGGCCGTCGAGGAAACCGGAATTAATGGCCGTGCCGGGATCCGTGTAACCTTGCCAGTCCTGATCGCCGTTGGGCTGAACCACTTGAAGAATGGGCAGTTCGAATTTCTCGGCAAATTCGAAGTCACGGGTATCATGCGCAGGCACCGCCATGATGGCTCCGCTGCCGTAACCCATCATGACGTAGTCGGCGATCCAGACGGGAATCTTCTCACCATTGACGGGGTTAATGGCGGAGGCTCCGGTGGCAACTCCGGTCTTTTCTTTATCAAGGCCACGCTCCATGTCCGACTTGCTCGCGCAAGCAGCGACGTAAGTTTCAATCGCTTCCTTCTGCTCGGCGGTCGTGATTTCGGAGACCAGCGGATGCTCGGGAGCGAGCACCATGTAGGTGGCTCCGAAGAGCGTATCGGGTCGCGTGGTGAAGACAGTAATGTCATTCCCTTCGACATCAAAGGTCACCTCAGCTCCCTCACTGCGGCCGATCCAGTTGCGCTGAAGCGCTTTGATCGACTCGGGCCAATCAAGCGGCTCGAGTTCATCGATGAGGCGTTGGGCATATTTCGTAATACGCAACATCCACTGGCGAAGCGGGCGACGCTCGACGGTTTCGCCTTTATCTTTCCATTCCTGAACCTCTTCGTTCGCGAGAACGGTGCCCATACTCGGAGACCAGTTCACGGGAGCTTCGTGAATGAAGGCGAGCCGCACTTCGTCAATCTGCGCCTGCGTCCAGCCTTTCGCTTCCAGTTCGGCAACTGGCTTGGCCTTCTGGTCTTCGTCGCAGAAGAAGGAATTATAAAGCTGGAGAAAAATCCACTGAGTCCAGCGAACATACTTAGGATCAGTAGTGTTCACCTCGCGATCCCAATCGTAGGCAAAGCCAAGCTCCTGGAGCTGGCGGCGGAAGTTGTTGATGTTAGCCTCAGTAGTGACACTCGGGTGCTGGCCAGTTTTGATGGCGTATTGCTCGGCGGGAAGTCCAAAGGCGTCCCACCCCATCGGGTGCAGAACATTGAAACCGTTCATGCTCTTGTAGCGGCCCACGATGTCAGTGGCAGTATATCCCTCGGGGTGGCCGACGTGCAGTCCGGCACCACTCGGGTAAGGGAACATGTCGAGAATGTAGTATTTCGGCTTGGACGCATCGAAGCCTTCCTCACCCGGCCCGGGGGTGCGGTAAGTCTTATTTTCGGCCCAATGGGATTGCCACTTGGGTTCGAATTGATCGAAGGGGTAAGGCTTGCGTTTCTCGGACATGGCTTTGTTAGGCGGGAGGGAAACCGCTAACGGCGGGAAAAACACGCAAAAAATGAAGCAAGGCGGCTTCGAAACAGAAATCCCAATGTTGGATTCGTTCTTGCACCAGCCCCAAGGCTCAGCGCGTAATAAGTAATCTTATGAACCATAGCATCTGCATCTTTGCCTCTCTACTTTTCCCGCTAACTTCCATCGCAGATGAGAAAGCCACTTTGATTTTCCAAGACGATTTCGAGCGTCAGGAAAGCGATGACTCCAAGGAGGAGATCGGCAAGGGCTGGTCCTCCAACAGCAAAAAACGAGCAAAGGGTAACAAGCAGGTCGATTTGAAAGACGGCACAATGCACATCACCTTCCACCCCGCAGCCGATCATGCGGTCTCCGTAGTTCACCCAGCCGAATTTCAGGATGGCCGGGTCACTCTTCGCTTCAAACTCCCGACTAATGAGGACAGCCTCGGGCTGAACTTCGCCGATCTTACATTCAAGGAAGTTCACGCCGGCCACCTTTGCATGACCAAGATCACCACAACCAGTGTGCAAATCAATGATCTTAAAACCGGCAATATGAAGCTAGCAATCCGCAAAGCCCGTCAGGATAAAACGATCACACCGGAACAGCAGAAGATACTGAAAACCAAAACCAAGCGCTTTGGAAACAAGCTAGAGGCCGGAAAATGGCACACCTTATCCGTCACCATTAAGGGCAAAACCATGACCGTTGTTATCAACGATAAGGAGGTTGGCTCATTCACATCCGAAGGAATCGCCCACCCAACAAAGCGCACCCTCAGGGTTGCCGTTCCTAAAAAGGCTATCATCGACGATCTCAAAATCTTTTCCCTCGGTAAGTAGATCATGAAAAAGATCAAAACCCTCCTTTGCGCCCTCCTCGTCTCCACTCCGGCCTTTGGCGGGAAGCCAAACATTATTTGGCTCATGGCCGAGGACATGGGCCTCGATCTCGAGTGTTACGGCATGCCCGGGGTCAAGACGCCCAACCTGAACAAAATGGCAAAGGAGGGGATTCTCTATAAAAAGGCCTACTGCACCAACCCTATCTGTTCGCCAAACCGCTCGGCGATGATGATCGGGGTTCACCAGAATATTACCAATACCCACAATCATCGCAGCAATCGAAACGTTCCGCTCGAAGCCCCCTTTAAACCCATCACCTACTGGCTCCGGAAAGCCGGTTACACCTGCTTACTCGGTCACGACCTCGTCATGACCAAGGGAACCAAGACTGATTGCAATTTCAAACACACACCTATCGGCCCTTGGGATGGTGAAAACAACTTCGGCCTGTTCGACAAACAGGCAAACTTCACTGCCGAAGACCAACCTTTCTTTAGCCAGATCCAGCTCAAGGTCACTCACAGGGGGGATTGGTGGAATGGTATTCGCAAAGACTCGAAACATCCAGTCCCCGTGGACGAAGTACACCTTCCACCGTACTTCGCCGATACTCCTGAGATTCGATACGATTGGGCCGCCTACCTCGACACCGTGGAATACATGGACAACGAAGTTGGGCTCCTCATGGCAGACCTCAAGAAACAAGGACTTGATCAAGACACCGTGGTGATTTTCATAGCCGACAACGGTCGTTGCAACCTGCGCGGAAAAGGCTACCTGCAGGAGCCCGGCATTCACGTCCCCATGATCATTTGGGCTCCAGGTCTTGCCGAGCCAGGCAAGGTCGTCGAAGACTTGGTCAGCACCACCGACATCTCCGCGACTGTTCTGCATCTCGCAGGGGCAATGCGTCCGGACTACATGACCGCGAAGCCGGTTCTCGGAACAGACAAAATCGAGTACCGTGATTCCATTCGTTCGGCCCGTGATATCTGGGATGAGATCAACGAATGCTCACGAAGCATCACGACTACCAAATACAAATACATCAGGAATCACATGCCGGAGGTTCCCTGGGCCACGGATCAAGCCTATCTCGAAATCAATCGCCCTGCTCTCCACGTTATGCGGACCCTCAAAGAGAAAGGATCTCTCTCCGTCAATGAAGCAATCTTCTTCGCCGACCGGAAACCGGACGAAGAGCTTTATGATCTCGTAAACGATCCCGAGGAACTCACCAACCTCGCCGGCAACCCGGACTATGAGCACGTTCTCCGGGATCTCCGCATGAAGGAGTTGCAATGGATTTCGAAAAATCGTGATCGAGGTCTTGAAGACTTCACCACGCGCAAGCCGGAGATCGGACTTGCCGCCGAACGTGCCCGCGCAGGAATTAAGGCCAACG
>JBDNAG010000074.1:0-40259 GCA_039768565.1 Akkermansiaceae bacterium
GATGGTGGAATTGGTAGACACGCGTGATTTAGGATCACGTGCCCTTGGGCGTGCAGGTTCGACCCCTGTTCCCGGTACTTTTAATAACAACAGCGTTGAAATAGAGCAATGGACGAACTCAGAGAAGAGTTGGCCGTTCTAGCTGTCGAAAAAGATCAAATTGACGGAGTCAATCGAAACCGTTCTCGGATTCGTAAAAGCAAAGCTTCCTGTAGGAATGGACGGCCTGTTCGATTCAGTGATGAAGGGTGAAATGCCTGCTCCTAGCGGCGATGCTCTCGATAAGGTCAAAGGCCTCTTTGGCAGCTAGGATCACACAAGAAACAGTCTTTCACAAAGCCCGCTTCAAATGCGGGCTTTTTTATTGGCCGATATCAACAACATCCATATCCGAAATATCCTCGGAGATTTGCCGTAATTGAATATGCTCATGAGAAAACTTAACCTTCTCCTTTTTGCTCTTTCTCATCTGCCGGTTAGCGCTGACAAAGTCAATTTTTCAAGAGAAGTCCGCCCCATTCTCAACACCAACTGTCTTCCGTGCCACGGGGGCGTCAAGAAAAGCGGCGATGTTTCATTCCTTTATCGGGAAGAAGCTCTAGCCACCGGAAAGTCAAGCAAACCCACCGTCGTCCCCGGAGATCCCGATTCCTCGGAAATGCTAGTTCGAATTCTCACGAAGGATCCGGACGAGTTGATGCCCCAGCCAAAACACGGCCCGCCACTCAAGCCTCACGAAGCAGATCTCATCCGTCGCTGGATCGAAGAAGGCGCGGAATGGAACAACCATTGGTCATTCGAGAAACCAACCCGTCACAAAGCCCCAAACACTTCGGATTCAAAGTGGCACAAAACCGCGGTCGATCCCTTCATTCTCGCCAAGCTCGATGACATGGCGCTCAAACCTTCTCCGCCCGCTTCATCCGACCGACTCCTTCGGCGACTAAGTCTCGATCTCATTGGCACTCCTCCATCTCTGGAGCAACTCGATCGATTTGAAAAAAAATACACGAAAACCCCGGACACCGCCGTAGCCGAAGTTGTCGACGAACTACTTGACCATGAAGCATTCGGCGAAAAATGGGCCAGTCAATGGCTTGATATCGCACGCTACGCGGATTCGGAAGGCCTTGGCGCTGACCGCCGTTGGAATGCCTGGCCCTACCGAGACTGGGTCATTCGCGCCCTGAACAAGGATATGCCCTATGATCAATTTTTGATCAAACAACTGGCCGGCGACCTTATCCCAAACCCGACGCTTGATGACCTTGTCGCAACCAATTTCCATCGCCTCACCCAGCAGAATGCCGAAGGAGGAACTGACAACGAGGAGTTCCGCGTGATGGCCGTCATGGACCGGGTTAACACAACATGGAAGGGACTTCAGGGAATCACCTTCGAATGCGTCCAGTGTCATGAACACCCTTATGAGCCAATTCGTCATCACGAATACTACGAATTCATGGCTTTCTTCGACAATTCACGAGACCTCGATCTCAACACTCACCACCCAACCCTTAGGGTCCCAGACAAATTGGAGGATTATCCTGCGGCGGCCAAATACCGAAGCGATTACCGTGACCTTCAGACAAGGCTACAAAAACAGGCCCAGGAACTCATCGCTGACGCCACTTGGACAAAAGTTGACCACATGACCGTAAAATCTGAAAAGGTTGGCTCGAAATCGCGGCAGCTTGATGGGTATCAAGAATTCCTCGTCGAAGGCACCATCCCAAACAACATCATTTTCAAACTAGATATCCCCAGACCCGATTCACTTCCCCAAGTCACGGCCATCCGTATTCATACCCTTCCTCTCGAAATTGAAAAAGCCATTCACTCTCCCGAGCTTGGAGCCGTCTTATCCCGCATCATTTTAAAAGCGACTCTCCCCGGTCAGGAATCGCCGATCGACATCCCGCTCGCTCACGTTCTCGGCGATGATGATTTTCCCATGTGGAATCCCAACGATTCATTGGAAAAAGGAGGATCCGGTTGGGGCGCTTACACACACCAGAACCACCCCCGCTCTTGTGTCGTCATTCTTAAAGACCCGCTGATTCTCCCTGACAGTGCCCAACTCCATCTCGAACTCCATCACAACGCGGCAGCTCCGACCGGCCCAATGGCAACCAAACGAGGTCGTATTGATTTATCCTCCGATCCCGCCTTCCAAAGCTGGTTCACGAAACCAACAACCGTCGAAAACCTCAAAAAACGAGATCGAGCTCTCGCGGATTATAACAAGACCGGCAAGACAAGCCTCGCCATCATGGAGCGTCTTCAGCCGGCCCTCCAACGGGAAACACGTATTTTTAAACGTGGCAACTGGCTCGAAAAGGCCGATGAATCACTCACTCCCGGCATCCCCGAATCGCTGGGCGAACTTCCTTCCAAAAAAAACAAAACTCCCACCCGACTCGACCTTGCAGAATGGATCGCTGGTCAAAACAACCCCTTCACTTCGCGGGTTCTCGTTGCACGTGTTTGGGGGCAGATTTTTGGTCGCTCGCTCGTGGAAACACTCGAAGACTTTGGCTCGACCGGAATCGCTCCCAGTCATCCTGACCTCCTCGACGATTTGGCGGTTCGCTTTGAAACGGAAATGAACCGGTCGATCAAATCCCTCATCCGCGAAATTCTTCTCTCGGCCACCTACCGGCAATCGAGCAAGATCTCGTCGATTTCAAAGGAGAAAGATCCCTTCAATATCTACCTCTCACATGGACCAAGGAATCGATTGAGCGCCGAGCAAGTCAGAGACCACCACCTCACTGCCTCAGGTTTGCTGACGACAAAACTCTTTGGACCTCCGGTTCGTCCCCCCATTCCCACCGGCGTTTGGAAACCTTTTAGCGACGGTCCCTGGAATACGGCGAAAATTGGTGACCTCAATCGCTATCGTCGCTCGATTTACACATACTGGAAACGTAGTATTCCCTTCCCCGCTTTTGGAGCTTTCGATGCCCCAACCCGTGAGACCTGTAGTTCACGACGACTGATCTCCAACACCCCGCTGGCCGCACTTGCCACTCTTAACGACGAGGCCTTCTCGGAAATGGCCCAGGGTTTGGCCCGGCGGATGAAGTATGACACCGAAGGTGATCTTAAAACCAAACTTACCACCGGTTACAGAATAGCAACGAACCTGAAGCCCGGACCACGGCAAATCGAGATTCTCGTAAAACTCTTCGACGAGACCTCGGCCGACTACGAAGCTGACCCAAAACAGTATTCCGGACTCGCTGGCACCGCTGATGGCGCCGCCTTCACGATTGTCGCAAGCGCCATCCTGAATATGGACGATGCACTGACCAAATAGCCGTCCATCCGTTTCAAGAAGAGAGTCTTCGACAAAGTCGATCCGAGCAGATAAAGAATGCCCATGAGAATACTTTGTATTTCGGCACTCGCCTGCGCGATTGCTTCGGCACAGCAGCAACCTTTCCCTACCGCGGGTTCGGTGGAACGTTTGGCCCCAGAACTTGATCAACTCATCGCTCCCGACTCTAAAATCGAAGTGATCGCTTCGGGGTTCACTTGGTCGGAAGGTCCGGTTTGGGATAAGCAAAACAACCGACTTCTCTTTTCCGACGTCCCCGAAAACACCGTTTTTCAGTGGAATATGAAAGACGGCGTTTCAGTCTTTCTAAAACCCTCGGGATACACCGGCCCTGCCAACTATAGCAACGAGCCCGGGTCGAATGGTCTGGCTTACGACAACGAAGAGAGACTCCTCTTCTGTGAACATGGAGACCGCCGGGTTTCCATGATTACCAAAGGCAATGGAGGTAAAATTACCCTCGCTGATAAATATGATGGAAAGCGATTCAACTCGCCGAACGATCTCTGCGTGCACTCGTCCGGGCTTATTTTCTTCACGGATCCGCCGTATGGACTTCCTCTCAAGGAAAAAGACCCTTCTCGAGAAATCGATGAATTTGGTGTTTACCGGATTTCTCTCGAAGGCTCGATAGAAATGGTGATCAGTGATCTCAAACGCCCGAACGGCGTCACTCTTTCAAACGACGGCAAAACCCTTTACGTGGCCCAATCACACGGCGAAGAAGCTTGGATCATGTCATATCCCGTCGATAGGAAAGGAAACGTCGGCAAAGGAACCCTTCTTTTTGATGCCACCGAACTAGCCAAGACCGACAAGGGATTGCCTGACGGACTTAAGACTGACACCAAGGGGAATATTTGGTGCACCGGTCCTGGGGGAGTCCTGGTGATCAGCCCCAAAGGCAAACTCCTTGGTCGAATTCTCACCGGACACCGCACTGCAAATTGCGCGTGGGGAGAAGATGGCTCCACACTCTATATGACTGCTGACTACTATATCATGCGTATTCAAACCCTCACCAAAGGCACCGGCTTTTAAAGACCCATGGCTCAACGCAGCTCCAATATCATCAAGGCTCTCGAGGAGGAAATCATGGAGGGTAAGCTCACTCCTGGTGAGCGCCTCCCGTCGGAAGAAAAGCTTTGCGCTCGTTTCGATGCCAGCCGCACTGTCATTCGTGAGGCAATCCAGCAACTCAGAGGCCGCGGACTTCTTCGAACACTCAAAGGCTCAGGTTCATATATCGCCGACCCAAGCCTCGAAACCCTTGCCGGTGCGGTTGAAACCTACTCGGTCCTTACAAACGACGATTCTTATCTTGAGTTGATGGACTTTCGCATCCTCCTCGAAACCGAATGCGCCCGGCTCGCCGCCATTCATTCCGGAGAGAAAATTATCGCGATCATGCAGAAGGCTATCGACAAAATGGAAGACTCCCGCGGTGATCGCAAGCGCTTTAGCGAAGCCGATATAGCCTTTCACCTCGCCATCGCTGCCGGATCAAAACATAATCTTTACGCCACTGTTTTAAGTGCGCTGGAAAAACGCTCTATTGAATATGCAAACGTCAATCGTGGCGATAGCGAGTGGTATCAAAACGTGATCACTACCCACCAAGAGATTTTCGATGCTATCTCCGAGAGCAAATCAGAAGAAGCCGCGACTGCAATGAAGCGCCACCTCATTCTATCCCGCCGGCACTACGTAGATCTGGAACGATAAGGATTTACTTCTTTTAAAAACACTCTCGCCATTCTGATTTGAAACTTTAGAAGGCTCTTGGTTATGACACGTTATTTTTTTACCGCAATCACCCTCGCCGCCGCAGCCCTTCTTAGCTCCTGCTGTTGTCTCTAAGCAGACCTTTTGGAGATGTCCAAGGTCCCTCTGAACTTTCGGGAGATATCCGAAGGGGAGATGAAACTGCGCGCTCGTGCTTTCACCGGTCATTTGGTGCAAAGGCGCAGCGTTCGAGATTTTTCGGATCGTCTTATCCCTGAAGGTGTTCTTGAGGACTGTCTAGAGGGTGCTGCCACCGCACCAAACGGAGCGAACCTTCAGCCCTGGCATTTTGCGGTCATTCGTGATCCCGGAATCAAAAGGGCCATTCGCGAAGCCGCCGAAGAGGAAGAAAAGGAGTTTTACGACTCCCGGGCACCTGAGGATTGGCTGGACGCGTTGGCTCCGATTGGAACTGACGCCAGTAAACCATTTCTTGAGACCGCTCCCGCTCTTGTGGCGATCTTTCAAAAGTCAGAAGTCAGTCGGGGGGACGGATCAGTTTCGCGGACCTACTACTCCAAAGAATCAGTTGGGATTGCGACCGGTTTCCTTATTTCAGCTCTTCACCACGTGGGATTGGCTACCCTCACCCACACACCAAGCCCAATGAAGTTTCTCAATGAAATTCTGGGACGCCCCCCATCCGAAAAACCTTTCCTGCTTCTGGTTGTCGGTTTTCCTGCTCCCAAATGCAAGGTTCCGAACATCTCGCGTCTTCCGTTCGAAAAAATGGTCGAATTTCACTGACTCGAAAACTAAAGCAGATTAAATAAAAATCTGGCACATGCCTTGCTAGTCTCTCCTCAACTTAACCGTTACTGAAGATCATGAAAAAAATCGAAGCCATTATCAAGCCGTTCAAACTCGAAGAAGTCAAGGAAGCCTTGGCTGAAGTGGATGTTCAAGGAATGACCGTGACCGAGGTCAAAGGCTTTGGTCGCCAGAAGGGTCACACCGAAATCTACCGCGGATCGGAATATACCGTTGATTTCCTTCCAAAAGTTAAAATTGAGATCGTCGTTAACGACGAAGATGCTCAGAAAGTTGCCGAAGCAATCGTCAAAAGCTCCAACACCGGTAAGATCGGCGACGGTAAAGTCTTCATCTCACCCGTTGAGCAAGCCATTCGCATCCGAACCGGTGAGACTGGTGCCGAAGCTGTCAACGTCAGCTAGTTTCAGCTCTTTTCCCTCTTTCAAAGAATCAACCGCCCTTCGGAAAGATGGGCGGTTTTTTTGTGTTACTACAATCAATAACAACTGCAGTCAAAAAGCAGGATTCATTCAGAATTATCGAGAGGAGGCTTACTGGTCTCCAATACCTGAATCCGTAGTCACCGATCAGGCTATGAGACGGACAATGCCAGAAAGCAAAAACGGAATTGATGCCGGACAAGTCTCAAAGTCGTAATCCCATCCAAAGAACGTCTAACTCAAATCCTCGGCCGTGACACTCCGCTGTTCGCGGGTCCCCAGCTCAACGGCCTGATCCACAACCCTTGAGGGGTCTGCATCAAAACGATATCCGTGACAATTGGGACAAATCACGACTTCAGCTGTAACAATAGAATCACAACCCTCGCAAACCTTGTAAGCGACAGGGTTGTTGGCGATCTCCCTCGCCTTAACGAGACGATCTTGCTGGGCGGCGTCCGACATGACTTAAAGAAAGGCTAAAAACGAACAGGCCACGAGGAAAAATCCACGTGGCCTGCGAAAATTTTTAAGAAATCAAGAACCGATTAGGCAGGTTTAATTGCTTTGTTGGTGCGACTTTTTAGATTCGCCGCCTTATTTTTCTGGAAAATATTATTCTTCTCGGCTTTGTCGACAGCTGCAGTGAATTCGCGGAAGGTCTTGAGAGCTTCCTCGTTATTCCCCTCACTGGCAGCAGTAACAGCCTTCTTCTGAAGGGTCTTAATGCGGCTCTTGGCGGCACGGTTTCTCTCAGTTCGTTTTGCGATCTGACGAACTCTTTTTTCTGCAGACTTGGTATTGGCCATAGGACGATCCCGCTTGGGCGGAGCGGGAAAATAGGGTTTTTGGACCTGGTGTCAAGTTTCAGTATACGGAAATTTCAATAGCACCTTCCCTTTTACTATGGAACATTGCTCTCATGAAGATGGTCCTCCCCACGATCCTAAATTTTTGCTCCCTGTTCGCTACAGCCCTGGAGAAACCCGCAATTCCCGACGACCTCCTCGATGACGAGTATTTCCGAAGCGATAGCGCCCTCAATGAATTCACAGTTCCTTCAATTTCGAAGGTTTTCAACGAACTCGAAAAAGTATCCCCACTTTCTTACGACCCCACCCATCACAAAAACTACGAACGCACCCCGCTCGACCGATCCCGCATTGCCCTGAGACTTGGGACTTTGATCGCTGACGGCTTTATCGCTGTTCAGACTGGAAACTCAAAAGATGTTCCGAACATTGCCGCCCTCATTTCCCGCTATGGCAAGGCTCTTGGTTCCGGCGATCGGATTAAGATACACGCCGCTGAACTTCTCGAACATGCCGAGGCAAAGGACCTCCCGAATCTAAAGCAGGCCCTCGCCTCGACACAACGCGACGTCGAGCGCGAACTTGCCGGTCTTCGCAATCCAGATCTTTCACACCTAATTTCTCTCGGAGGTTGGCTGGAGGCTCTCGACTCGGCCGCTATCGCCGTGGATAAAAAATACACACCTGAACGCGCCCTGACTCTTTTTCGCGAAGACGTTGCCGATTACTATGCCGAATCAATTGGCTCACTCCATCCAGACATCAGCCGACGTCCGCAGATGATCAAGATGCGTGAGCTCCTGCAGGGACTTCGCAATGCCATGGTTTTGGAAGACAATGTCAAGCCCTCGGCCGAGCAAGTCAAAGAGGTGAACAAAGTCTCCGCTGAGCTTGTTGAAATTGCCCGACGTTAAAAACCATCACACTATGACACTTCTTCTAGGACTAGGAATCATCGGATCCCGCTGCGCCGAACAACTCATTGCCGCAGGACATTCTCTCAAAACATGGAACAGAACTCCGAAAGATCGACCTGATTCGGTCACCGATCTTTCCCAAGCTTCCGCTGAGGCCGATGTCATTGTATGCTACCTAAGGGACGATCAGGCGGTTCGTGAGGTTTTTTCACAAATTGAAGGGCAACTGGATGGAGGAAATACTTTCATTAATCACGCCACAATCGATCCGGAGACCACCCTTTGGCTCGAGCGCCAGTGCAAGGCCGCTGGCAGCAAATTTCTCGACGCCCCCTTCACTGGTTCCCGCGATGCCGCAGCCGGCGGAAATCTCGTCTATTATGTTGCGGGCGATCGCGACAGTCTTGAAGAGCAACGAGCATTGCTAGAAGTGACCTCCCGGGAGATTGTCTATCTTGGAAAACCTCCTGCCGC
This sequence comes from Akkermansiaceae bacterium, assembly GCA_039768565.1. Classification (GTDB taxonomy): domain Bacteria; phylum Verrucomicrobiota; class Verrucomicrobiia; order Verrucomicrobiales; family Akkermansiaceae; genus SW10. Next base: position 8,525 of record JBDNAG010000074.1, read on the forward strand.
CACCGTAGTCAAGATCACGACTAATCTCGCAACGGCTTCCGCCGTTCAGGCTTTGACTGAAGCCCTTGAGATTTCACGCCGTTACGGAGTTGATCCCCGGGCCTGGCACGAAGCGGCCAAGCTAAATGGATGTTATGCTCCCGTGATGGGGATGAAAATCCCGACTCTTCTTGAGAACGATTTCACTCCCCACTTTTCAACCGAAAACATGGCGAAGGATACCAACTACGCAATCCAACTTGCCGACTCTGCTGGTATCACTGCCGATCTCAACCACCTGACCTGGGCCCGGCTTTTCGAGGCCGAGATGCGGGATGCCTCTGAAGATTTTTCGGCAACGGTCAGACAACATCAAAGCACTGATTTAGATCTCGAGGAAGACGACGAAATTTCCTGTAGCCGTATTCGAGTGAAAGGCCCGGATGCCGAGAGGTATCTAAACGGTCAGGTTAGCAATGATGTTCGTCTCACTGAAGACGGGCGCATCGTGGATGCCTGTCTATTGGATGCTAAAGGAAAACTTCAATTCTACGTCCACATCCATCGCGAGGGCGAGGATTTTATCGTCCAAGGCCCCCTCGATCTCGCGGAGGAAATACATGCCCGTCTCGATAAATACCTCATCGCAGATGACGTCGAACTCATTGACGAGAGTCTCGACGTAACAGCGTATCTAAACGCTCCGAACGAGACTCGTCGAATCATCGATGGCATTCCTCGTTGGCCGAACGAGCTTTTTGCCGGCATTCTGCCACCCGAGGCTGGCGTGGAAGAACAATCCATTTCATATACCAAGGGGTGCTACACCGGGCAGGAAGTTATTTCCCGGATGAAGCGCGCCGGCAAGACAAACCGGCACCTTGTAAAACTCTCGCTGGATAAGCCGCTCATTCCAACCAAGGCCAAACTTTTGGTCGACGGTAAGGATGCAGGATTTCTTACTTCGGTGGCGTCGCACGTTGGGCTGGGTGAAGTCGCACTTGGCTATCGTAGCCGCAAATTTTCCGAGGCCAACGAATTCGATGTCGCCTCTCCTTCGTCCGGAGAGATTATCGGGAAAGCTACGATTCGCTAGTTCTGCCAACTACATTCGGAACAAGCCACCTTTCTTGCCACCGAGAACGACGGCTCCAATGATGGAAATTCCAAGGAAGACCATCGCCCAAACCCCGAGGGCTGATGCCAATTCATAACCATTTCCTAACATTCCCAACAGTGAGTAGATCGCTTTTGTGATCGGAAAATGTTCTGATTGCTGGGCCAGAATAAGACTGTCACTCACCTCCAACATGGCAAAGGCGAAGGCCAAAATCCCACCGGCGATCAGATTGGCACCCAGCAAGGGTAGCGAGACCCGCCGCAGCGTCCTCGCAGGAGTTGCGCCCAGCGACCGGGCAGCCTCTTCAAGCGCGAGATTACTTTGCTGGAGCCCCGCAACAGCCGAGCGAACAACGTAAGGAAGTCGCCGTACCGCATAAGCCACCACCAGGAGCCAAGTTGGATTTTGGGCTGCTCCTTGCACCAGGAAATAGAAGCTCTCTCCTTTCTGCGAAAGCGCGAGATAACCAAAGGCCAAAACGAGTCCGGGAACCGCCAAAGGAAGCATAACGAGGGCGTCCAAGAGAGCCCGGCCACGGATCGTGCTACGCACAATCACCCAAGCAATGGCCACCCCAAGAATCAGATCTACAAAAGTCGCCGCCGATGCATAAAACAGGCTGTTTTGAATCGAAGGGACCACAAGCGGATGGCCAAGGGCTTCTTGATAGTGCTCGGTCGTCCAAACTTCAGGAAGAACGGTAGCATACCAGTCATGGGCCAGCGATAGTACGACTACCCCGACATGAGGAAGTGAGGCCACGAAGAAAACCGTAAAGAAGAAGAGAGTACACAACCAGGCTTTGCCTTTTTTTGGGCGAACCTCCACATTTTTTCCCTTCGGCCTAGGCGCCGTGCCCAACTTCGAGCGACCCAGAACGGCTTTGGAAGCGATAAAAACCAAAGTCGAAACAACCAACATAATGGCAACGAGAGCATAGGGAAACGGATTATCGCCAAGATCCTTGATACCATCATACACTTGCACCGGTGCCACCCGGGTAAAATCAAACACCAGCGGAACACCCAGTTCGGTGAAGGACCAAATGAAGACAATGGCCCCACCTGCAAAGATTCCGGGAGTGGTCAACGGAAGCGTAATTCGCATCAATCGGCGCCACGGAGGGCAACCGAGATTTTGAGCCGCTTGCTCCATGGCTGGATCAATATTCGACAGCGAAGCCGCGATATTCATGTAGAGGATCGGGTAAAGGTGAAGCGCGTTCATAATAACAACGCCCCAAAACCGGCCATCGCCAAGCCAATCGATGGGCATGGTTGGATCCATGATCCCGAGTTTAACTAAAAATGCATTTAGGGCCCCTTGAATCCCAAGGATCTGCTTGACCCCAACAGCTCCGACAAACGGTGGTAAAACCAAAGGAATAAGAACTAAAGCCGACAATGACCTCTTGAATGGAAATAGATAGCGATGTCCAACTAACGCCAAAGGAAAGGCGATCAAGAACGAAGCCAGTGTGCTGGTAATCCCCAAGGCGAAGGCATTCCAAAGCCCTTCGGTATAAACCGGGTTCTTAAAAACCTCGCCAACGAAAGAGAAAGTAAAACCATCTTCGGAAGAATAAAACGCCTCCTTCAGGACGATCACCGCCGGGTAGAGAAAGAACACCGCAAAGAAAATCGTCACGAAGGCGGTCAGGACATAAGCTGCCCGCTTGCTCACTGGGAACCTCCTTTCTCAATTGCAAGCGCCAGACGCTTCGCTTCGCGATAGTTTCCACGGAAATGTGTTCCAAGTTCGTTCATCATTCGAACAACTGCGACTTTATCACCAGACTTGATGGTAACCTTAATCTCAGACAAGGTGGCCTCATAACCGACTGGTGAAACATCGTAAAATTTCTTGGTCGCCTCAGCCGGAAAATCAGCCTCGATCAAAGCAGCCCAGGCCGCTTTCATTTCCTCGTGTGAATCGATACACATGGCGCGAATGATATTCCGCAGGGGCGTGAAATGCCGACCGGTCAAATCGTAATCATAGATAAACTCGCTCGCGACTTCATAAGGCATCACCGCGCCATCAACCATATCCGAGAGATAAGGTTCCTGATAGAGATCCTTCCGGACCGGCAGGCGCCGAAGACCACGAATTTTTGGACCCATCGTAGTTCCCGGTCTGGCATTCCAAAGCATTTGACCCTCTTTTGTGAAGATGAAGTTCACAAATTCCTGCGCAACCTTGAGATTTGGGGCCCCTTTGAAAATTGCAACCGGATCGACACTGTAGGAAGTTCCGCCGACTGGAGAAATAAACTTGAGCCGCGAGCTCCCGTCTTCTTTTTTGAGTGCTTCGTTGAATGAGCGACCAAAGAAGTCGATACACATTCCCGCGATTGCGTTTCCTTGAGCGACATCATGAGGAACCTTAGAAGCTCCGTCAGTAAAATAACGGGCGTTGGCCCCTATTCGCTGAATCAGGTGAAGACCATCTTCCCAACCTGTCGCACAGGCTTCTTCGCGAGCCAGCCCTGCCGCGAGTTGATCATGAATCTTCTGCTGAACAAGCATCTCGAAAGCCTTTGCTACCGAGCCACTCTTGGTGGGATCAGCTAAGGCGATTCCCTTTTGAAACCCGGGGCGACCAAGGTCGTCCCAAGTTCTTGGAGCATCGAGCCCAAGTCGCTCCAAACTATCGAGATTGTAGCAAATCCCAAACGAGGATAGGCAGGTTCCCAACCAATCGCGCTCCTTGGGATAGTAGCTTTCTCCACTTTGATTCTCAGGAATTGTCGCACGCTCAAACAGTGCAGCTTCATCCTCGAAAACATCCAATTTTTGAAACCGTCCGGCTTTGGCCTGACCTTTAAAATCGTAAACTCCCCCACCAAAGAAAAGGTCAAGACCAACACCATCGCTTCCATTTTTCTCAGCGGCCTTAAAGGCGCTATCGAGAACTCTCTTAATCTCGCTGGTTCCGCCTGGCGTTCTCCAGTTTACATATACATTTTCTCCATGCTTCTTCTCATACCAACGCGAGAAAGCCTCGCCGAATTCACGGCGAATAAGTTCGTTGTGTGGTGTGATCACCTCAAGCCGAACTTTGGCCTTGTTCATCGAAGCAGCATCATCATCTCGAAGGATGATCGGAGCAGCCACTACCACAGCCATCGGGATAAAGATTCCCAAGTATTTTTTCCAAACCCCTTTCATCGTTCTAAAAGTGTGACGTCTTCACGCAAAAAACTCAGACCAACTTGTTCATCTCCTGGGGATCGGATTATTTGGGGATTTTGCTCGGTGACCTGCATTACCGAGCCATCTCCTAATTCGACTGTGTATTGTATAATGCTTCCCAAATAGATCCTCTCGATGATCTTACCACTCAATTCGGCTTGAGCCAGACTAACAATCTTTACCGCTTCGGGCCTGATCGAAAGAATAACTTCAGCTCCAGGAGCAGGGTTCCAGTTTGTGATACTTGGGGTAGCCGACAGAGTTGCCGTTGCGGTTCTAACCCGATTGCTTCCCTCTGCCGTTCCTTTCAACAAGTTAGTTTCGCCAATAAATCCGGCAACATAACTAGAAACCGGTTGGCGATAGATTTCTTCGGGTGGCCCCACCTGCACGACCACCCCCTGATCCATCACTGCCATGCGATCGGCCATCGAAAGCGCCTCGGCTTGATCATGAGTCACATACACTCCCGTCAATTCGTTTTCCTTTACGATGCGACGAATCTCGGAACGCATTTCCAACCTCAGCTGTGCATCAAGATTCGAGAGAGGTTCATCAAGAAGGAGACACTTGGGGCGAACCACAAGCGCTCGAGCCAGCGAAACCCGTTGTTGCTGCCCTCCGGACATTTGGTCGATACCGCGTTTCGCAAAGCCTTCCAGCTTAACCATTGCTAGGGCCTCCTCGACCCTTCGCTGGATTTCCTTCTTGTCCACTTTTCTTTCCTCCAGGCCAAAGGCAATATTTCCACCGACAGTCATATGCGGCCAGAGTGCGTAGGACTGGAATACCATCGCTGCTTCCCTCTTGTGAGTAGGCAATTGCGTAACATCTCTCTTACCAAAGAACACCTTCCCCTCGGTGGGCGTTTCCAGACCTGCAATGCAGCGGAGAAGTGTTGTTTTACCACATCCACTTCCCCCTAGGAGGAAAAAGAGCTCTCCGGGGGCAATTTCAAGCGAAACGTTGTTGAGCGCGGTTACCTTACCAAATCGCTTTGTAATCCCAGCAGCGCGGATTTCTTCCATAGGTTGGTATGCTTTAATTTCTTTGGAAAAAGGCAAGTCCAACCCAACGAAGTTTTCTTATGGTCAATCGTCATCCGGTGTGGTCAAGTTTCCCAAACAAACTGCAGATATTATGCCTCGCGTCGCAATTACCGTTCCCGGAAAAAACTCCCAGCCCTACCGCTTCCAGCTCGATCGTATAAAAGTCACCATTGGCCGCAGCTCGGATAACGATATTGTTATCGATTGTCCCTCTGTTTCTTCTCTTCACTGTACTATGGAGCGAGTCGATGGCGGATATATTCTCCGCGATCGTCATTCCACCAACGGAATTAGCCTTGGCGGAGACGAGATGTCCGTGATCGACCTGCGAAACGACAGCGAGATAAAAGTCGGGGACGTTAATTTTGCATACACCCTCAGTGATGAGGAGTTGGATGAAATCGACGACGAGGACTTTGTTCCTCAAGCCAAAACAGCAGAAGAAGCGGCAGAAGAGCCTGAAGAAAAGCCCAGGCCCAAAAAGCCGAAGCAGAAAGCAAAGGCCAATGTCGTCGTCACCCCACGCCAGCCTGTTTCACCGATCGCCCCTCCGGTTCTCGCCTCTATGAATCAAGGAAGCGGAGCCTTGTTTGGCATCGCCTTGTTTGTCTGCGGAATAGCGGCCTTCTATGCCGGGCTTGATCATAGTTACTCCGGAAAACAGCGCGACCTGGGTCGAAAGGGTGATTTCTCACTACTCTCGGACATTCAAAACGGCCGCCCTCCACTTCCATCCGAGGAAGAGGCCAAGGAAGAAGCCGAGTAATTCCTCCGCACTTTCAGATCCCGCAACTTTCTCTACCCGGTCATCGCTCCGGGTAGTTCTGACGTCCAATGAACCAGCCTACCAAAACCGAGCAACTCACGACCCTGACTTCCGATATCCGGGCAGCGACCGAGGCGCATCTCGAGGACACCGGCGGTTTGCTGCGGCTATCGCCGACTTGGGTTCCACGCTCGTTCCTACAGCCGGGTTTACGAATCAAGCTGCACCCCGATGACACCTACGCCTATGGCTTAAGTCGAGGAGGCATTGATGAGCGTTGGTTTGGTTCGACGACGGTCACGGCCAATGAAGGCCGGGCCGAAGATGAGGGACTTTCTTATGTCGTCGTTGGGAAAGAACGCTTCACCTTGCTAGATGCGATCAACGCGTGTGGTGCCGACATTATTGGCAGTGCCATATGGGACAAGTATGGCAAGTGGCCTGTCTATTCGAAATTTTTCGATAATATGGGGCCTATCCCCCATCACATGCATCAAAGTGCCGAACAAGCAGCCCTTGTTGGTCAAGAAGGTAAGCCCGAATCCTATTACTTCCCTCCTCAGCACAACAACGTTGGAAACAATTTTCCATACACCTTTATGGGGTTGGAGCCGGGAACAACCCGACAACAGGTTTACGACTGCATCGCAAATTGGGATAAAGGCGACAATAAGATTCTCGAACTCTCGAAAGCTTATAAACTTCAACCCGGAACCGGCTGGCTGATCGATCCCTGTATCCTCCATGCACCCGGCTCACTCTGCACATACGAGCCCCAATGGGGTTCCGATGTTTTCGGAATGTATCAAAATCTCGTCGAAGGGCGCGCGGTTCCGTGGTCGCTTTTGGTTAAGGACATGCCTTCAGAAAAGCATGGAGATATCGACTTCATCATCGACCAACTCAATTGGGAAAAAAATCTCGATCCCAACTTCAAGGACAACCACTACCTCGAGCCGGTCACATCAAGCCAAAGCGAGGAATTTCACGACCGTTGGATCGTTTACGGTAAGGTAGATGACTTCCAATATTTCACCGCCAAGGAACTGACAATTGAGCCCGGTGGCAAAGCAACCATCAGCGACAACGGAGCCTACTCAGCCATCGTCGTGCAGGGTGAAGGGAAGGCGAACCAGTTGAGATTAACCTGTCCCAAGCTACTTCGTTTCAACGAACTCTCCGAAGATGAATTTTTCGCAACCGAGGGAGTTGCTCAGGCAGGCATCACCTTCGAAAACACGAGTGCCACCGAGCCACTCGTCCTCCTCCGCTATTTTGGTCCGGAAGTGAATCCGGACGCCCCCGCGATGGGCGCATTTAGGCATTAAGGCTTCCTAACGTCAGATCACCACCCTCGGAACGAAGACTATCCTCATCTTCCATGCTACGACTGGCCCTTTGGATCGCAGGTCGCAACCGCGCCTAAACCCCGATAGCTTTATCAAGCTCATCCTGAAAAAAAAGAACTCGATCCATCTTTGAAGTAAGAGCCTCGATCTCCTCACGGGCTTTGACCGAAGAAACCTAATCTGCCTGAGTCACCATTGCGTCCTCCGAGCGAACCATGGCTTCTTTTAGCGTATCGATCAATCCAACCACTTCCAAGAAACCGTTATCGATCTTCCGATCGGCTTCACTTTGTGACACTTCGGTTTTTGACCTACCGAAAACAGTTGTCGATTCCGGCTCTTGACAAAATGTTATGAGACGAAAAACAAAAAAATTTCCCAACATATCCGGATATGGCTGACTACATTATAAAATACCTACAAAAATTTAGTGGACTGAGATTAGTTAGTGAAATGTTTCTTAAGCGACTGGAGGGCTTCCCCCTTTTTCCAACCAATTTTCCTATTCCCTCCCGCTCTTCTTAAACCAAACTCTCCGTATGACGGATATGGAGAAAATGCTCTCAGGCCACCTCTACAATGCGGAATCTGCTGAACTTGTCGAGGCTCGGGCAAGGACCAGAAAACTCTGCAAAGTTTATAACCAAGAAGAAAAGCCAAGCGTCTTAAGAGAGATCTTGGGGCATTGCCCGAGAAAGATCACCATCGAACCCGACTTTAAGTGCGACTATGGCTCGAATATTTTTCTGGGGGAAAATTTCTACTCCAATTTCGATCTCACCATCCTCGATGTTTGTAAGATTGTAATTGGAAAAAACTGTCTGATAGGACCAAAAGTAGGAATTTATTCAGCAACACACCCATTAGATAAAGAACTCAGGAGAAATGGTGCCGAATTCGGAGCCCCGATCACGATCGGCAACGATTGCTGGATTGGAGGTCACTCGGTTATCAATCCCGGAGTCACTCTTGGGAATGGGGTCGTTGTGGCAAGCGGATCGGTGGTTACAAAAGATTTTGGCGATAATGTTTTGGTAGGAGGCGTTCCGGCAAAAACACTCAAAGACCTATCCGTTTAATCTCTCTCAAAAAAAAAATGGTTAAAAACTGGTAAACCTAAGTTTATAATTTAATTATAAACACGAAGATGAAAAACGTTAAAAAAATGCTCAATCTCGCCCTTCTCGGAACTGGCCTACTTGCTCTTGGAGCCATGACAAGCTGCTGTGGATCAGACACAGATCTCATCCAAGTTTCTCCTGTACCTGTCGTAGAGCCAACTAAGTAGGCAGTCTCTACTGAATTTTAGCAAAAGCCGTCCCTGCTCTTTAGTGGACGGCTTTTTCTTGCACTGAGCACTCAATTTTGTGTGCCGCGGGGCGAGGAACCTAACGATTAAAGGCCAGATGTAAAAAGTGAGCGCCGTAATGACTCATGGTAGATGGGCGTTATATTGCCATCTTCCTTATACTCTGCGGACTCTATGCCAGTTCGAAGAATTGCTGGTAGTCCCGGCCCCAAGTGGTCATGACACAGCGGGTAATCAGCCTTTTCTCAACCTATCATTCTGCCGAGCTTGTTGTATTTTGTGTCCATAGGCTGAGAAATTTGGCGCTCCCTGCCATATTTGGTAGCCTAACGAGCTATTTTGTCCTCTATATGCTCGTTTCAGGGGGACATTTTGTCGCAGGCACACCCTAATTTTGGCCCACTGTTATTCCCGGAATGATCACGGGGCTATTTTTTTCCTAGAATACGGCTTCAAAGTGAACAAGAAGCTCAATATTTCTTAATTAGCGGTGAGAGACCCCTAGAACGTCGCAAGTTGGCACGGTTCTAGCAAAATGTGCCGTATTATGATAGGTTCGGAAAAAGACAGCAGCATCTCAGTCTACATGCGAGAAATCGCTAAGGCTAAGCTCTTGACACCTCAAGAAGAGATTACTCTCGCCGCGTGTATCGCGAAAGGTGATGAAAAAGCAAGAGCTAGGATGATTGAGTCAAACCTCAGACTCGTCGTTAAGATCGCAAAGGACTATACAAATTACGGTGTCCCTTTCGTCGATCTCATTTCGGAAGGTAACATGGGACTTATTCGTGCTGTGGAAAAATTTGATCCAAAAAAAGGCGGTAAACTCAGCACTTATGCGGCCTGGTGGATCAAGCAATCAATCAAACGAGCACTCGCCAACCAAGGCAAGACCGTTCGCCTCCCTGTCCACCTTGTCGACAAGTTAGCACGAGTGCGCCGGATATCAGCCCTCATGGCTGAGAACCTCGGAAGGGAGCCATCTGATACCGAGCTCTCAGAGGAACTCGGCATCCCTCGCAAAAAAATTGCCCTACTCCTACAAGCTTCAAAACAAACTCGTTCTATGGATGAGCCAACACATGATGACGGTGCCGCCAGTTATGGAGAGATATTAGCTGACGAGCGTGCCACCGACCCCCTTGAAGCTCTTACTCAAAAAGGCGGACTCGATGAACTCGATGTAGTCCTCAATATGCTAAATGAGCGGGAAACCGAAATCATCGGATCCCGCTTTGGGTTGAATGGGAAAAGGATCCTCACTCTCGAAGAGATCGGAAGAAACTTCGGAGTCAGCCGGGAGCGCATAAGGCAGATTCAAAATGTCGCACTTAACAAGATGCGCAAAGCTCTCACAACGAAGAACGCCATTGCACCCCCAAAACTCCGCAAGTCATTGGTCTAGGGAGCAGCAGCCTACATGTGACCGTCAAGCAGTCCTTTAAGCTCTTCCTGAAAGCTGATAAGATCAGCTTCGGAGGGTTGGTAGCCAGGCTGATCGGGATCAATCGAGGGACGTCCCATTTCGTCGATGAGCCAAAGCCCCTTCATTCCATCACTGAAGGTGACTGTTCCGCTCACCATAGAGCCGGGACGAGCAACCTGATCCACAGTAGCCGAGACGCCACTTTCAACTGGCTGGACCGGTTCAAGGGGCACTTCTTCTTGTGCTGGAGGAATATCAACAGCCTCTGGACAAGGCTCTTGAGTCACGTCTTCCTCATCAATCTGGAAATCAAGCTCCAGGTCGAGCGATAGGAAACGGGTGTCCATATAGGTGACATTAAAGCCAAAATCCTCCTTCAATCGCTTTTGAACATCGGCCATCTGGGCACCCTCGGCTACCCAGCCCTTGATCATCTCAATTTGCTCTTCGCTCAGATCGCTGACGCTAAACATGCCGGAGACCTACGCGTTCGGAGCCAAAAACCCAAGACTCAATTCACGCACCATGCCACTTCTTCACGAAGTTCACCATCTTTTGCTCCTGATCCTCGATTGATTTTACCAGGGCCAACTGTGTTCGGCAGCGATCCAAATTATGATTGTCGCGATGCACTTTGAAATATTTGTCGCCGTCAAGATGGTCGGTGAGGAAACGAATACCTGTTTCCAAAGAAATCAATTTCGCTGAAAACGGAAGAAGATCAATCTCCAGAGGAGTGAGAAAATTACGAGCCGTCTCGAGGTAGCCTTCGACAATCGCCTCGAACATCGGAAGGCGCATCTCAACTTTGGAAAAATCTATTTCGTCCTCTGCAACTGGGCTGGTCGCACCTCGAATTAAATCTCCAAAATCGTAAAGAGCCAGGCCCGGCATCACAGTGTCTAAATCAATGACACAAACAGCTTCGTCGGTCTCCTCGTCAATCATCACATTATTGAGCTTCGTATCATTGTGCGTCACCCTCTCTGTCAAACGGCCCGCCTTAAGGTGTTCAAGCAGCACTCCGGTAATTGACTCCCGAGAGGTGATAAAATCGATCTCCTCTGCCACGTCCTTAACCCGGTCACACGAGTCCTTTTTGATGACTTCCATCAACTTCGCATACCGGGCTGGTGTGTCATGAAAACCCGGAATAGTCACATCCACTACATCGACGGAAAGATCACTTACGAGATCCTGAAAAGCCCCAAATGCCTTGGCCGCTTGATAAGCCTGACGGGTATTTTCCACCACATCATAGGTCCGGCATCCTTCAATAAAATTGTAGCAGCGCCAAACTCCCCCCGCCGATCCCGATACACAATTTTTGCCATCCCTCCCGGGGTAAAGACTGAGAGTTTGGCCACCAAAATCCCGCTTCTTACGAAACACCTTTCGATTAATATGATTGGTAACACGTTCGATATTCCTCATCACCACCAAGGGCTGGGGAAAGACATTCTCATTGATCCGCTGAAGAATGTATCGGGAAATCTCCCCTTCCGCATCTTGATAGGAAGCCAAATAAGTGGTGTTAATATGACCACTTTCTACTTCTTCACCTTCAACAAAAGTTCCATCGATCGCAAATTGAGCGCCGATTTCTGATATGTTCCTTACAAGATTGGTCATAGCTTAACCGAACAATACTTCAGTTTCGCTAACAATTCAAGCCAAGAGGTTGTCTCACTCTCTCGAGAAAACAAAGGCAGTCTCTTGCTTGCCATCCGAACCCAATCTTCAAGCATCACCCGATTCCCAATAATTGTCTGAAGAGCCTCGTTCAGCTCTCCTTTCTTGAAATATCCGGGATAATCGTTTCCCAGCATCCCCACATTACCCTCGATTCTGCTAGCTAAAATAGGAACCCCCATTGTCATGGCTTCCAAAACCGCATTTGCACCTCCTTCCAAAATAGAACTATTGATTGTAAGGGAGCTTTCGGCGCACTTGGCCAGCGACTCTTCCCTCGGCAATCCCCCAAACCACCGATACCGCTCATCTTTTTGAACCCAGGCTTCAGCCGTTTTACGCGATTCCCCATCAAGAGCCTGTCCAAGCTGCCAGACTTCAAGGTCACTCCACTCCGGGTGCCGGGCCACGGTTTCAATCGTCAAAAACGGGCGCTTCACAGGCCTCGGATGCCCTACCACCGATATGATAAAGGGTGATTGGCTTGGTGTGGCTTTGATGCGAATTGGATCAAGACTCGATCGGATCACTACCGTCTTTTTGCGGACTTCTTTAGGCAATCGCCAGGTAGCCGCCTCTTGAGGAACTACGATCCAATCCGCTGCCACCAGAGCATCTTGTCCAAGCTTCGAGCCCTCCGGAAGCCCCTGGTAGATATCCGTGCCCGTCAGAAGAACGATCACCTTCCCCTTCGGAACCTGACTCTGAAAATCAAAGACGGCCGGAGCACCCTTCACGGCATGAAGAGAAATTAAAACGTCGGCAGGGTCACCATCATAGCCATGTGATCCTCTCGCTTCAATACCAGCTTCATTCAGAATCGAGACAATTCGGTCAGTCGTAACCGAGTTTCCCTTCAGTTCAGAAAGCGGGTAAGGAGAGGCCACGCAGACTTTCATGACTGCAGAACCTCGTATCCGTCGCGACCATCCTTCACCACCCAGCCTTTCTCTGCCAACTCATCACGGTAGCGATCGGAGGCAGCCCAGTCCTTATCCTGACGAGCCTGCCAACGTAACCCGGCAAGTTTTGAAATCTCCTCAGGGACTTCCACACCTTCCGACTCAGGCAAAATTAATCCAAGCGAAGCCAGAACCGTAAAAAATCCACGCCAATCTTCCGGAGATTCCGCCTTTTTAAGATTCCCGAAAAGCTCTCCTAGTGCTGCCGCCGTATTCAGGTCTTCATTCAGGCGAGAAAAGCCTCCCGCGAAGACTCCGAGATCACCCCCTTTTGCCAACTCGCGGTATTCCGGAGCTTTTTGTCCGTCCGCAGCTTTTGCCAATTTGCCCAGTGCCTCCCGGGCCGCATGAAGCGACTCCATGGTGAAGTTTAATTGCTTGCGGTAATTCGCCCCAATCAGGACATAACGGACCTCCATGGCTGACCAGCCTTCATCAGCCAAATCCCCCAAAGTATACAAAGTTCCACTCGATTTCGCCATCTTCTTTCCGTTTACCAGTAAGTGGGTCGAATGAAACCAATGCCGGGCAAAGTCTCCGCCGCAAGAGCACTTGGACTGCGCTAGTTCATTCTCATGATGCGGAAAGACCAAATCTTCTCCACCGCTATGAAGGTCAAATGTATTGCCTAGATATTTTAAGATCATCGCCGAGCACTCAAGATGCCACCCCGGCCGGCCTTCGCCCCAAGGACTATCCCAATAATTCTCACCATCTTCGTCGCGACGTCCTTTCCAAAGGACAAAGTCGGCAATATTGTCCTTTTCGTATTCGTCGGAATTAGCCCGCTCATTCTGAGTCTTGCCAAGGTCAAGCTCACGAGTGTCGAGACGCGACAACTTTCCGTAATCGGAAAACGAGGTGATTTTGAAATACACCGAACCATCATCTGAGGAGTATGCGTGCCCTTTCTCAACCAACTCCTCAATCATCGCAATCTGCTCAGGAACGTGCTCCACCGCACTCGGCTCGATATGCGGTTTCAAGCAATTCAAAGACTCGCAGTCCTCGTGAAATTTATCACGCCACTGAGCCGTAAAATCAGCCAGATTCATAGCTGCCGCTACCGAATCACGGATCGTTTTATCATCCACATCAGTAATGTTACGGACGTGTTTGGTCTTCATCCCGCCCAACTCAAGAACGCGCCGCATGACATCCTGCATCACGAAGGTTCTAAAATTACCGATATGTGCCGGGCCGTAAACAGTAGGACCACAGCAATAGAATCTGAATGTCTTACCATCAACTGGCTCCAGGGGGACAACTTCACGTGTCAGAGTGTCAAACAACCTCACGGGCGGAGCATTAACAGTCCCACTCATTCGAGCAATCGAATTTCCCAAGATTGCGTCTCTTCGGTTTTCTGTCAGAGTCGTCACATGAGCAAGCGCACCCGGATCATCCTCACCGGCTTCGTTCCAATCCTAGCGGTCTCAGCGACGATTCTCGGAATCGGCCTCGGAGGACGCCTTCCAGGATTTACCGGAGAAGTTTTCCGCAAGATTACCGGATTTATGTTCACTCCGGTCTTTCTGGAATTAACTTTTGCCTTTCTAGGGCTCCTTACAGTCTTTTGGATTAACAACATCCGTCTTCAAAAAGAAGGAGATGAGTATGTCTCACTCGAAATTAAAGACGACCAGAACGACCCAGAATCATGAATCTTGCCGACCTTCGCGAAGACTACACCAAGGGTGGGATCAGCCGTAGCAGTATTCTGAACGATCCTTTTGCCCAATTTGAAGAGTGGCTCCAAGTCGCTCACAAACAAGCCATCCCGGACCCCAACGCCATGACCGTAGCAACGGCCGGCAAGGATGGTGTGGTCACCTCGCGAACCCTACTTTTAAAGGGAATTGTGGATGGAAATCTCCAGTTTTTCACCAACTATCGTTCGCAAAAAGCTCAAGATCTAGGTGAGAATCCAAATGCCTCGATCACCATCCATTGGAAGGAATTAGAGCGTCAAATCTGCGTTCGTGGCACCGTAGAGAAAACATCTCGGAAAACTTCCGAAGACTACTTCAACGTCCGACCCTATGATTCACAAATTGGCGCCTGGGTTTCCGAGCGCCAATCGGAATCCATCGTGGATCGCAGTACAATCGCAAACCGACAAGCCGAGCTTGAAGCCAAATTTCCACGAGGAATCAAAGTTCCTTGTCCTGATTTTTGGGGTGGCTACCAACTCACACCAACTTATATCGAGTTCTGGCAGGGACGGCAGGGACGCCTTCACGATCGCCTGTGCTTCGTGAGGTCCGAAGAGACCTGGAACCTTGAGCGTCTCAGCCCCTAATTGGTGACCCTGGCTTTCAAGGCTCCTTTTATTTTTCCCGGAAAATCCGTAGTTACGGATTTCGATCCCCGGTCGACAAACCACTGTGCCGTCTTGGCTTCATTGACAGTCCAAACATGATGCTCGAAACCGGCCCGCTGCAATCCAGAGATATACTCATCCGTAATTCCACTTTTGCTCGAGCTCATCCCATCAGCCTTTGCCTTTTGGAGGGTTGCCAAGGCCTTTTCTAATGAAGGTGTCATCGCCCCAGCTTCATTGCGCTTCACGCTACAAAGCCAGTAGGCCGCGAATTGTGGAGCTCTCGCTTTCACAGCCTGAATCACGCTGACGTTAAAGCAGATAAAAACAATCTGCTCGTTCTTTAGTCCCGATTGGGCAACTGCCTGCAATACCGGAATGACAATTTCCAAACCACACTTGATCTCAATATAGATTTTTTTCTTTGCCGGAATCGTGTCAAAGACCTCTGCAATCGTTGGAATAAAGGTCCCTTCAAAAGCTGCTCCCTTTTTCAAGCCCACGTCCAATTTCTTGAGTTCGTCCAATGTGGAATTCCTAACCACCAAATTTTCACCTGCCACTTTTTGGGTATTCCCGTCGTGGATACACACCACCTTTCCATCCTTGGTCAGATGAAAATCTCCTTCGATGGCATCAGCACCCTGCTTCCAAGCCAACTCAAAGGCTGGAATTGTATTTTCGGGAGCTTCCCCGGACGCACCACGGTGGGCCACAACCATTGGCTCAGCGGCCCACGTGAATAGACCCAGAACAAAGAAACAGGTGAGGTAGATCAGCGTATTCACACTCCAAACGATGTCGTATCAGCCAGAAAAGCAAAGGGAAAACCCCCTGTTATCCCCTCTGATGCATGGTTACCGGAGAGGCCGAAGATATCAGCTCAGCTCACAACAGAAAACTAAAAGCCCGGAAACCTTGCGATCCCCGGGCTTTTAAAATAGTGGTGGCTCATCCCGGAATCGAACCAGGGACACAGGGATTTTCAATCCCCTGCTCTACCAACTGAGCTAATGAGCCTTACAGCCTTTGCTGCGGGCGGGTGATAAGGCGGAGCGAAGGACTTGGCAATAGAAAATGACGTCGAAAAGCTCACTTTTTTCAATCTCCCCCTTCGAGCAACTCGATGAATTGGGGAAGAATATGCAGGAACAGAGAATTCTTGCCGCCTCGTGAGAGCTGGCTTGCGACTAAACCAGCTGCTCCATCAGAATCTGCGGGACCACTAAAATCGATACAATGGTCTTCAGCGCAAATTGATTGGCAGAGGTGAGAATTTCCAGCCTCACGGGCGACCCTTACCTTGCAATTTGGAGCACTAATCTCCAATTCTGAAATCGGAGCACCTTCGTCATCCCAAACTAATTCGGCGACAATCCGATTCCCTTCACGAGATTCTAAAATTACCTGAGCGGACTCTTGCAATTGAATCGACCACCCGGAACGCGTAACGATCCACGCCAGCATCTGGAGAGCCGCCACACGATGTTTCGATTGCGCTTTTACTCTTACCGATTCAATCTCCGCGAATGATTTCTGCGCCATTGGCTCGTCAAAAAGCCGGGCCACTGCCAGACGGTAAAAATAGCTTCGGGTCCAGGAAAGATCCTGCGTAACCATTCTCCCCTTAGTATCCTCGCGTGCCTCAAGCAAACGCCGGAACCCCACCTTGGGATCACTCCAGGTCGAGCTGTCAAAAATCAGACGATTAAGCAGCCGATACAGGCGTTCCTCAAAGAGGTCGCTGAGCTCACCCTGCCACCAAAACACAAGCGGAAGATCACTATTCAAATGTGCAAAAACGGTATTTCGAAGGCGCCCCAACGACTTACCGTGAAGGAGGAAAGAGACTTGCTCGGAACAGATCGATTTTTTGCCGTGCGCCAGATGACAATGAGCCGTGATCCACGATTCAACTTTTACTTCCGTCGCTTTGCGATTCATCGCAATCAAAACAGCACGACAGGCATTTTCTCGAGTGAGTTCCTGGATGGTTTCCGAGTTTTCCTGCAGCTTCGAGGGGTCCTCGGTATAAACAAGAAAATTCATCAAAGACGCATTGGTGCTCGCCTCATCAGCCTCCCAAAGCTTTCTGAGTTCACCGTCGATCGCACCAACCTCAACCGGCATTCCCAAGCCTTTTTTGGAAATTACTTCACTCATTACTAGAGCCTCCTCCAATTACGCCCGTCTTTAGCGAGCAGTTCATCGGCCTCCCTCGGCCCCCAAGAGCCAGCAGGAAATTCCGCGATTGGCAATTCCTCACTACTCTGGGCCCACGCCTTGTGAATCCTGTCGATAAACCGCCAAGCTTCCTCAACTTCGTCACGACGCGCAAACAAGGTTGCATCGCCCGCCATCGCATCAAGCAAAAGTCGTTCGTAGGCCTCCGGACTACTCTTCCCAAAACTGCTCGCGTAGTGAAAGTCCATCTTCACGGGCTCCATCCGCAAGGTCGTTCCGGGAAGCTTCGAATTCATCATCAGCGAAATTCCTTCATCGGGCTGGATTCGAATCACAAGGACATTACCCGCAGGAACCCCACCGGGCATCGCATTAAAAAGAACACTAGGAGTTTCTTTAAAATGAACAGAGATTTCAGTCGCCTTCTTGGGCAACCGTTTACCCACACGCACATAGAAAGGAACCCCGCTCCAACGCCATGTATCGATCATACAGCGGAGTGCCACATAGGCCTCGGTCTCAGATTCTGGATTCACCCGGTCTTCTTCACGATATCCCGGAACTTCATTCCCATTAATATTTCCGGCAACATACTGCCCGCGAATGACATTTTCCGCGACCAATTCCGGTGTATCCCACTGCCTGAGCGAACGGATCACTTTCACTTTTTCGTCACGAACTCCATCAGCAGTCAGATCAGTCGGTGGCTCCATTGCCACCAGACTCAATAGCTGCAGGAGGTGATTCTGGACCATATCGCGCAGTGCCCCGGCCTTATCATAATAGCCACCGCGCCCCCCTTCCATGCCCAGATGCTCGGCACAGGTAATTTGAATATGATCAATATGCTCTTTGTTCCACAAAGGCTCAAAGATCGCGTTCGCAAACCGAAGCACCATGATATTTTGTGCTGTTTCTTTGCCTAGATAATGGTCGATTCGATAAGTGTCCTTCTCCTCGAAGGTGCCATTCACCACTTCATTCAAGTGCTGCGCCGTTGCCAAAGTGGTCCCGAATGGCTTCTCGACGATCACACGTGACCAACACCCTTCACAATCCTGGCCTTGGCTCAGCCCCGCCTCCTTAAGATTCAGTAAAATATCGTCAAAATACTCAGGCGCACTCGCGATGTAAAAAAGTCGATTACCCTTTCCTCCTCGCTCGCGATCAATCTCATCTAGCCGATCGGAAAGTCGCTTGTAGCCGTCCTGATCTTGAAACTCGCTTTGGTGGTATTGAATATTTGCCGCTAAACTTTCCCAGATCTCCTCGTCGTGCCCCGTTCGAGACACCTGACGATTTAATGTTTCAAGTCCCTCCCGGAAATACTCATCAGTCCAGTCCCGCCGCGCAAAGCCGAGAATTTGAACTCCAGCCGGTAACTCCCCGTCGACAGCTAAATTGTAAAGGGCAGGAATCAATTTGCGGTGGGTTAAGTCACCCGTCGCTCCAAAAATGACAACGCTGCAGGCTTCGGCAAGATTGCGGGACACTAAATCATCGCGAAATGGATTGCTCACGACGGTGTTTCCCACACCCCGGTCACCTTTTCAACCCTCTAGCATGTCTTTTGTATGCCTCCGACTCATCGACAAACCAAAAAAAGATCCTTCCCCCCCTAATCGACCGAAAGTTTAAATCATTGGTAATCCTGGGTCGAGCCAGACCATTGAAGAGTCTGTCATAAAGAAAATATTTGTGTGCAGACTTTTTATCGGTGGGGGCACAAATATGGCCGCATGGAGATAGCTGCCGCCAAACGCTTCAAGGAACTCGTGAACGAAGATGAAGAACTCAACAAGATACTCGCCGAAAAGACACTCAAAAACCGTATATTGGAGGAGAGCTTGAAAAAAGTGGCCGGCGCTTCATAAAGCACCATAAAATGAAAGTATTTTGACTTCATTAATACTTTCCCTCCGACAAATTTCACTAGGAATGACTTTTCTTGTTTCACAAGAATGTCTTGCTTCATTTGGCATCCAAAGGCATTTCAGGTCCGTTATGTCATCTCAACTTGATAGCCTGAAAAAATTCACGACCGTGGTTGCTGACACGGGAGATTTCGCCTCGATGCATGAATACCAGCCGCAGGACGCGACCACCAATCCATCGTTGATCCTACAGGCAGCCAGCAAGCCCGAATATAAGTCCATCGTCGAAAAGGCCGTGGCTGAGAACAAGGACTCCGGACTTTCTGGTGCCGCATTGATCGAAGCTATTATGGACAGGGTTCTCATCCTCTTCGGTCTCGAAATTCTCAAAATTGTTCCGGGGCGCGTTTCCACTGAAGTCGACGCACGCCTCTCTTTCGACAAGGACGCGACCATCGCTAAGGCCAAGCAGCTCATCGCCACCTACGAAGCCGAAGGTATTTCCCGCGACCGCATTCTTATTAAGATCGCCTCAACCTGGGAGGGAATCAAAGCAGCCGAGGAGCTGGAAAAGGAGGGGATCCACTGCAACCTTACTCTACTCTTTGCATTCGCCCAGGCCGTTGCCTGCGCCGAGGCGGGCGTTCAGCTCATTTCCCCTTTCGTGGGCCGTATTTACGATTGGTTCAAAAAGGATACTGGCGAAGAATACTCCGGCGAAAACGATCCCGGAGTCCAGTCAGTCACCAAAATTTACAACTACTATAAGAAGCACAACTATAAGACCGAGGTCATGGGCGCTTCTTTCCGGAATATCGGACAGATCACTTCCCTTGCAGGTTGCGACCTTCTCACCATCTCACCCGGACTCCTTGAAGAACTTCAAAATACAGAGGGCCCTCTCGAGCAGAAACTTAACGAGGACTCTCCCGAATGTGATCTAGAAAAGATCTCCTTCGACGAAAAAGCGTTCCGCTTCGAATTCAACGAGGATGCCATGGCCACCGAAAAAACGGCCCAAGGCATTCGTGCTTTCTCCGCCGATATCGTAAAGCTTGAAAAGCTGATTGAATCAATGGTCTAGAAAATTACTCCTTCTAATTTCAAAAGCCCGCATCGCCTGATGCGGGCTTTTTTTGTAGTTTCATCAAAATGAAATTTGCGACATATATGGGAACCTTAATAATGGGCTTAGTCTTGGGGGCATTACTACTTCCCGGCCGCTTCAAAAAAACAGCTGAGAAGACGGTGGAAACAGAGAACGTGACCCTAAACATGCTTGGATCAATCACCGGGGAAAAGTTTCCCTTCAAGAAGGTCATTGCCGAAACAAGCGGATCTTTGATTCTTGAATTAACGGAATCAGATCAGCCGCTCCTCGATTTCATCGAGGCATCTGCTCTGGCCGTGTCCACCCAACTGAGTCAGCCCGATTCTCCGGCACGCGAAAAGCGGCGCATCAATGAAGTTTCAGCCTTGTTTGAAGACGCTCTCCGTATTCTCATCGACGGGCATCCGGATTTTTCATGTGATTTCCCAGAGACCAAAGCTGGAAAAATTCAACGTTCGGGCTATCCCGATCTCCGCGTCGAACATCTACCGACCGGATCCCTAGCCTACCTCGACCCAAAAATCTTCGAAGAGAAATCCATAAAATCAAGCTTCCGGACCTTCTACTTCGAGCCCTCTCAGAAAAACACAAAAATAACTGAAAATGCACTCCATCTTCTCATCGGATTTCCACACGATGGCAAGACCCGAGAGTGGACCTTTGGAAAACCACACCTCGTTGATCTTTCCAATCTCACCGTAAAATTAAAGACCGAGTTCGCGGCATCAAACAAGGACCTCTATTCCCGCCACTTAAAAGAATGATTTTGAGGATCCAACGCTTATACATCACCCGGAAATTTGAGGGAACCGGGAGAAATCCTTTTGAACTTTCTATGACGCTTAAGTTGTTTCCTTCAACTGCCCCTCACCGCGGACCCGATACTGATATGAAGTGAGCTCACGGAGCCCCATGGGCCCGCGGGCATGAAGTTTGTCGGTGGAAATTCCAATCTCAGCACCAAAACCAAACTCCTCTCCATCACTGAATCTCGTTGAGACATTATGGA
Source organism: Akkermansiaceae bacterium (assembly GCA_039768565.1). Lineage (GTDB taxonomy): Bacteria > Verrucomicrobiota > Verrucomicrobiia > Verrucomicrobiales > Akkermansiaceae > SW10. The sequence continues at coordinate 29,872 of JBDNAG010000074.1, forward strand.
AGACACAGGCCGAATCGATCCCGCTGAGAAACGCTTCCGCGGCAGCCTCATCTTTCGTGACGATTACCTCGGTGTGTTGCGAACTGTATTCGTTGATATGGTTGATGGCAGCCCCCATCGAAGGAACAATTTTAACCGCCAGGATATAATCCAAGTATTCCGTGCTCCAATCTTCTTCAGTGGCAGCTTCTGCTTCAATGAGAGCCAAAGTTTCTTCATCGCCACGCAACTCAACATTTTTCGCCATGAGAGCTGCAGCAACTTTTGGCAGGAACTCTCCCGCAATCGCCTCATCAACCAATAGCGTTTCAAGCGCATTGCACACGCTGGGCTTTTGAGTCTTGGAATCGACAACGATCTTCACCGCCATATCCTGATCCGCATCGGGATGAACATAGGCGTGGCAAATCCCATCATAGTGTTTGATCACCGGCATCCGGGCGAGCGAGACAACGGTTTCAATCAAACCTTTACCGCCTCTAGGAATAATCAAATCCAAATACTTGTCCATCCCCGCCATTACCGCAACACTCTCACGATCTGTAAATGGAATGAGCTGGATCGCGCCTTCTGGAAGACCTTTTTCCTCACCTCCCGATTGAAGAGCATTTGCCAAAGCACGGTTCGAATAAATGGCTTCGGACCCGCCGCGCAAGATGGTTGCATTACCTGATTTCAAACACAGAACCGCAGCATCGCTGGTCACATTGGGCCGACTCTCGTAGATGATTCCAATCACTCCAATTGGGACACGAAGCTGCTGAATGCGAATTCCATTGGGGCGATCCCACTCGCCAAGAACTTCTCCGACCGGGTCGGGCAGAGTCGCCACTTTTTCAACGCCCGCAGCCACGGCCTCCAATCGGTCCGCATCAAGGCGGAGGCGATCCAGCATTGCCGTAGTCAATCCACGCTCCTCACCAGCGGTGATATCTTTAGCATTAGCTTCAAGAATCTCCGGGGCAGCAGCGCGAATTCCTGCAGCCATCGCTCTGAGAATTTCGTTTTTCTTCTCTTCAGAAAGGACAGCCAAAGCCAAAGCAGCTGCCCGGGCCTTGCGACCCATCCCGTAAACCTCGCCCTTAATTTCCTCGCTTGTCATCTTGTGCTTAACTTAACGCTCTTCAAACGAGAAGGCACCGTTAAAAAATCATCCTTCGAGAACTTTCTCGCCTTCACTCTTCGCAATAACGAGAGCAGCACAGCTGTCACCAAAGACATTCACGGCAGTCCGAGACATATCAAGCAAGCGATCCACTGCCAGAAGGGCCACAATTGCCGTCTCGGCGCCAGGGATTTTTGAGCTCGAGAGAATAATCATAATTGCCACTAGAGAGGCAGACGGAATTCCAGCGACTCCAATACTTGTAAGCAGCGCGCCCACAACCACCATAAACTGGGCTGCCATCGGCAGGTCAAAGCCCATGACCTGAGCGACAAAAATTACTGCCACGCATTCATAAAGAGCCGTCCCATCCATATTAACCGTTGCACCCAAAGGGAGCGTAAAGCTCGCCGTCGACTTCGATACGCCAACATTATCTTGCACGCATCTCATCGTAACCGGCAAGGTTGCTGAAGACGACGCTGTCGAAAAGGCGGTCAGAAGCGCTGTCCGCATCGCTCGAAAATGATCCAGCGGATTCACTCCGGCGAGAACCTTGATGACCAGTGGCATCACCACAAAAAGATGAAGACCCAGCGCCAGCAGGACTGTTGCGAAGTATTTGAAGAGCGCCTGAAAAAGCTCTCCCCCAGTTTTATAAACAACAGGAAGAATCAGGGCATAGACGCCAATCGGAGCCAGCGCCATAATCCATTGAGTCAGGACAATCATCACATCATTCAATGCGACAAAACCGTCTCGAAGCGGTGTAACCTGCTTTATTGGAAGCCGCGTCATCGCGATGGCAAACAGGACAGTAAAGAAAATCAGTCCCAACATCTGCCCATTGTTCGAGGCCGCAGCAAAAACGTTCTGCGGAACCATGCGGACAAAAAATCCAGTTATTTGCTTGATAAAACCACCTTGCTCCCCCCCGACACCTTTCGCATTCTGCACTTTTGCGAGGGCGGCTTCGTCAGCTTCCTTCTCCTTATGATCGTCAAAGGCCATCCGAATTTTCTCATTGGGTTCACCATTGTCGAGACCTGGTTGAATCACGTTGACCAGCACCAATCCCAGACAAACCGCTAACAAGCTAGTCAGTGCATAAAATCCAGCGGTCTTCCCCAAAAGCCGGCCAAATCCCTTCATTCCGTGCAAACTAGTAATACCGGATATCACCGATGAAACAACCAGAGGAACAATGATCATCTTTAGGAGATTCAAAAACAAACTTCCAACGTCAGCCGAGAAAGAAACGACACTGTCCACGAAGTATTCGGCCTGCCCGCCAGTGGAGGCAATATTTCGGAATAGCAGCCCGGTGACAGTGGCAAGAGCCAACGAAAGGAGAATTTGCCAATGCGGTTTAATTTTCACGCCGAAAACCTAGGATTTTCGGCCCGCCACTCCAAGAAGGAAGCGAACTTGTTGGCTATGCCCTCCCAACGTAGAAGCGAAGCGCACGGCTTCGGTCATCGCCACCTTGGACGCCAAGGTTGTTGCAATTGAGTGAAAGGCCTTCTCACGGGTGGTATCCCGCTCGATTTGCTGGGCACTTTGGCTGGCAAGCACGGGCTCACTAATCTTAGCAAAACTTAAAGCAACCCGCTGATAGGTAACATCTCTCAATCCACTATTAGAAATCGAGGCAGCCGTCGACATCGCGGACCTGGCATCACCGGTTTCAGCAAAGACCTCTGCCATCAACCCCTGTGTCCGGGCCTTGGCCCGCGCATTCTCGATCTGAATAAGCTCACGCTGGGCATCTTTAACCAGAACAAGAGCCTGACGATCCTGACCATAGCGGGCCTGCGTCAGAGCAACCGTCGCGAAAGCGAGGGCCTTCGCCACCGGGTCACCGATAAACTGAATCGTATCAATCGCTCCATCCGGCTGACCGAAAATCGCCGCACGTTGGGCAATCTTACCATAAGTGCTTTCCCTAAATTCAAAGTCTCCGATGAGATTTGCAATGTTCCGGGCTGAACGAGCTCCATTCGGGCGAACTTCTGCAACTGCCACCGCTTGAAGGGCGCGGAATCGAGCATCCTCTTGATGAATCTTCTGAGCCCGCGCAAGAGCACCATCCAGATCCCCCTGTCGAATTTGCAACATGACCAACGATTCAAAGGCCTTGGCTCTCGCTGTATCGGTCTCAATTCGATCAATGGAAGAAGACGCTACATCAATTCCCAGACGGGAAGCCTCTTTCACGATAGCCTCACGCATTACTTGATCCCGAAATGTAGGATCGTAAATCAAACCAGCCAACACCTCAATCGAGACTTTCCCACCCTTCTCTTGAATCGTCGCGATTTTAGCAATGGTGGTATCGCGGGTGCGTTGGCTTATAATCTCCTCAAGAAGAGACATTGCTCCATCAGAGTCTCCCATTGCCGCCCGTAATCCAGCAACACTACTAAAAGCACGATCCCTCTCAGAGGGATGAGTGATTGATTGCAAAGTCATCAACGCGGCATCCATTCCGACATAGCGGGCTTCCGCTTCCGCAATACTGCGAAGAGCAACTCCTCGGGATTGGGCGTTGCCCAAGCTCATCACAAGCTGACGAGCCTCGGTAAACTTGCGCCCACGGGCATAAGCCTTCACCAACTCGGCACGAGCCATCTCTTTTTCCCGACTATCAGGAATTTGGGTAATCAACTCAGTTGCAATATCGAAATACCTGGCCGAGACCGCGTGCTTAACAACCTCACGGAGGGCACGGGAGGCATTACGGAGGTCGTCAGGATCCAGCGCAAGTCGACTGGCACGCTCGAACCAATACCGGGCGGCCTCCTCATCCCCCGCTCTCCTAAAGCCCAGAGCAACGAGCGAAAGATCTGCCCAAGGAGTCTTGGAAAAAAGTGCGCGCTCGGCAGCTTCCATTAGAAGATGTTGACGAAGTCCGTTTATGTTATTTTGACGTTCCGCTTTTTCACGGGCGGCAATCTCAGACTCATAGTAAGGTTCATCACCGGCATCCGGATCCTTGCCCTCAGCTGCAACAAGCTTGTCAGTATGGCTAACACGGGGATTCCCGCCCTCATTGTCATTTTTTTTCAAGGGCGTAATACCCTCCCCTGAATTTTTCAAAACGTTGGAATCATTCGTTTCCCCATCTCCCAATACCCGTCGGCTTAGGTTGCCACTCACTCCAGCATCCTCTTTCTTGGCCTGCACCAAATCCAAATTCCAGCTGGCCAGAAACACCAATCCGGCAATCACCAGAACGACAGGTGCCGCTAACGAAGACAAAGGATGTTCCCTTAGGACCATTTTCACGGTGGCTGCTTACGATTTACAATGTGAATAACTTTCAAAAGGTCGATATTTTAGGAATGCCGTGTTTGCTTCTTTCAGGCGTCACGCTACCCTCATCCCTGTTCTCCCATTCCATGCGTCGCTTCCTTCCGGCCCTCATTCTCACTATCGTAGGCATTAGCTTGGCAGTGATGCTTGCGTCTAGAGAAGCAGCAGTTGTCAGCGATCATCTCATCGGCTTCCCCGATGATGATCGGACCGTTCATCTTTTAAGACCAACCGTTCTCTCCGCTCTCTGCCTTGTTCCCGCTCTAGCTGCTCTTTATTACGGTTTAGTTGGCTCGTTGGATCGCTATCTCATCCGCTCTTTTATGGGTGCGTTCACCCTTTGCTTCACCGCCCTCTTTTCGATCTGGCTAATTGGAGACCTCACCGAGAACCTCTCGGACTTTCGAAAGAGCGGTAACACCTTTCGCTTCATGGGAATGTATTACGGCGCGGCATTCCCAAAGTTCTTTGTCGACTTCGCTCCCTTCGGACTTCTTCTCGCCATGCTCTATTCGCTTGGAAAACTATCTCGTGGCCAGGAGATAGTTTCCATCATTCAAACGGGTCGGGGCGTTGCCCGACTTATTACACCACTTATTGTGATGGGTTTTATGGTTGGTTTAGTTTGTCTCGGATTTAATTACCGATGGGCTCCAGCTGCGGAGGCTTATCACGATGATTTACTCGAAGAAGCCCAGATGGGATTCCTCAGCAGGGCACGCAACGTTGTTTACTTTACCGAAGACAATCGTCGACTCTGGCTGATTGGCGGCTTTCCTTATAACTACCATCAAGGTGAACCGCTTAAGCATATCATCGTGCGCTCCTTTACCGATGAAGGTTCACCGGAATGGCGCCTGCAGGCGGAAAGAGCAGAGTGGGATCACAGGACCGATAACTGGCTTTTTCACGGCGTTTCAAAATGGGATCTTACCAGTCAGCTCGATGTGAAAGAATCCCCCATCGCCCCCCAACGTGATCTCGACTTACCTGATCCTTATATCGTTGAAGGTTGGAGCGAGACGCCCTGGCAACTCATCAAACCCGGCCTCAAGGCGGAAGAATTGGGCATTCCAGGACTCTACAGCTGGCTAGTCCAAAACCGACAGTCCGATTGGGTAAATAAAAGGCAATTTTTAACTCAGTGGCACTATCGCTGGGCTCAGCCCGGGATTTGCCTTGCCATCGTCCTGCTGGCTGCCCCCTTGGGCATTGTCTTTAGTCGCCGCGGTGCCGTCGGGGGAGTCGCACTCGCCATTTTCATGTGCGCCGGCATGATGTTTTCCTCGACTGTTTTCCTCTCACTGGGTGAGTCCGGGTACATGCCTCCGATGTGGGCAGCCTGGGGGACTAACATCCTTGCCTCAATCGTGGCCTTAATTTTAATTCAGCGACGGCTTGTCGGACGCCCAATTTATCAAACCTTAAGAAAACTCATTCCCGTTTAATTCCACGACATGAAAGAACCATGGAGCATCAAATCGCGGGCTCGTGAATGTGCCGAAAGCGGAATCGCTTTTAAATCAGGACAAAAAATTCGCGCTGCCATTTTCCCGGATCCAGATTCGTCTGGCTACCTCCGCAAGGACTTCACCACTGATGCGTGGGGAAACCGCGAAGACAAAGACAAACCCTTTTCAACCTGGATCACGACCTACGAACCACCCGTGGTCGAAGAGAAAGCCGAAGATGTTGTCGATGAAGATCCCGAAACCCTTTTGAAACGACTCGTTGAAGAGGACGAGGAATTTACCGAGAACGCAAGATACATTCTCGCTGTTATGTTGGAACGGAAAAAACTTCTTCGTGAGACCGACACCCAGGAGATTCCTTCGGGAATCCTACGGGTTTATGAGCACCGTAAAACCGGCGACGTCTACATCATCAAGGATCCACAGATTCCTCTCTCAGATGTTGATCGCGTGCAAGAGGAAGTCCGCCAGCTTCTCGATCCCGATCCGGAGCCCCAATCCGAAGCAGCTGAGGAGACAAAGATTACCGAAGAATCCGAAACACCAGAAGATTCCGACGCATCCAAAGAAACATCTTCGAAGAACTCTGACGACTTCGTGGAAGTTCCAAACGAAGATGAAGAGTCCGAAAGCGACTCGACTGAATTAGAAAACAACGACGAAGAGAAATAATGCTCCCTTGGTTCGAGGATCAGTTCCCAATCTATCTCGCTCCCATGGCGGGTGTGACCGACGTCACATTCCGGACCCTCTGCAAAGAGCTGGGTGCAGATGTCATGGTCACGGAATTTGTCTCCGCCGAGGGCATCATGCAGGCCGACCACCGGACCCGTAAATACACAACCTTTACGGATGAGCAGCGTCCAGTCGGGGTTCAACTCTTCGGAGCCGATGGCGATCGTATGGGCGAAGCTGCAAAAAAGATTATCGACTGGAAACAGCCCGACTTCATCGACTTAAACTTTGGTTGTCCGGTAAACAAAGTGGTCTCAAAAAATGGAGGCTCGTCACTATTGAAGGACTGCCCTCTCCTCACCGATACGGCCTCGAAGATTGTAAACGCGGTTGGAGATCAGGTTCCAGTCACAGGAAAAATCAGGATCGGGTGGGATCAGCAATCCGTCAACGCCCCACACGTCTGTCACCTTCTCGAAGACTGCGGAATTCAAGCCATCGCCATTCATGGTCGAACCCGCTCGCAGGGATATCGTGGCGAGGCCGACTGGGAGGTCATCGACAAATGCGCCCAATCTTCCAGAGTCCCCATCATTGGAAATGGCGATATTGATTCCGCTGAAATTTTAAAACATCGCAAAGAGACAACTGCCGTTTCCGGTGTGATGATCGGACGCACCGCAATGCAAAATCCGTGGATTTTCTCCGAAGCAAAGAGCTTCCTGAATACAGGTGAGCTTCCACCCCGCCCGAGTATTTCCGAACGATGGAGCTTCGTAATCCGGCACTGCCGACTCGCAGTGGAGTCTGATCGTTATGGAGAGGAAAAGCACACCCTGATGGCAATGCGCTCCCGCTTGATGACCTACTGCAAAGGATTCCCGGGAGCAAAACCGCTGCGTCAGCAACTTTCACAGGTTACCTCAATCGCCGATGTCGAAGAAATCGCGGCTCGTAGCCAAACCCTGCGCGAGGAAAATCGAAGTCAACCTGAGTCGGATTAATTCCTCTTTTCAGAAAATAAAGAGAGTTGAATTAAATATCCATGGAGAGTAGGTTTTCGTCATGCGTGTACGCCTCACTACTTTCGCGCTCCTTTCCGGGGCGTCCATGCTGTCTGCCGACCCAAATTCCGAACGATTGGATCGGCTTGAATCCGAAGTCGCACAGCTGAACACCCTCCTGCAAAAATTGGCCAGAGAAGAGCGTTCGCACCCCACTATTTCCCGACCCCTTGTCGGAACCAAGAACGATCGCGCTCACCGCATTCGCTCAGGAGATACCTACTGGTCAATTGCACGGCGCTACAAAACCACGGTTTCAGCCCTACAAGCAGCAAACCCGGGCGTCGATCCCCGACGCCTCTCAATTGGCAAATTAATCTCGATTTACGGAAGTCAAACATTTCACCCAGCCGCCTCTGCAAGTGGAACTTATCAGGTGAAAAATGGAGATATTCTGGGCCGAATTTCGGAGGCTCACGGAATCAGACTTCATCAACTCCTCAGCGTAAATCCGGGCTTGAATCCCCGCAGGCTCAAAATCGGATCCGTTTTAAATATTCCGGGGGCAGCTCCCAGACCAACTCCTGCGCCTAAAGCAAAAATTCAGGAAGAAATTCCTCGACCAATTTCCGAAAAGTCAACCCCCACGCCACCGGACCAACCAGCAGAGCATTCCAACCCCTACCTCTCGGATATTATCGACACAAGGGAACCCGAAGTGCGTGTGTTGGGGGAAGCAGATTTAAAGAACCCAACTCTTATCGTCATTAAAGAAGATATTCGCTTTTCGGAAATTGCCGATCAGTATGAAACGACTGTGGCGAATCTGAACAAGCTCAATAAACGTGAGCTTAGTCCTAGGCAGATGATCAAAGGCGGATCCCAACTCTTTATTCCATCACGTTAGCAGCCTTGCTAATTAACATATCCCTCCCTAATATCCGGAATATGGAGAGTTATGAGATTTTCAGAGAGGCTTTTAAAAACTGCAGTCCAAAGGAGATCGCCGGAGAGTTGGGTGTCTCACTTTCACTTATTTACAAATGGGCCCAGGAACAATCCGAGAGCGGTAGCGGATCACGCAACCCGCTAGATCGCCTTCTTGAAATCATCAGACTCACTGAGGAAGAACGTATCGTCGAATGGTTATGCGAACGCTGCAACGGCTACTTCGTGAGAAATCCCCAAAGCTCCTGCGAACAGGGATACGAAGTTCTTCCAGCAACCAACGAAATCGTTTCCCAATTCTCAAGTCTTCTTTCCCGGATCTCTCAAGCAGCCGCGGACAGTTCGATCACTCTCGACGAGGCGCAAGAGATCCGGGAACAATGGGATCGCCTGAAGTGTTTCGGAGAAGGTTTTGTCCGTTGCTGTGAGGAAGGTGACTTTACCAAAATGGAAGTTACGAAAGAAGAGGACCCCGGTCCCCGAAAGACTCTCTATTAGAAATCAGAAATACTTTTTGATCCCGATTGCTCGTTCACCCGGAGCACGTTATAGCTGCTTCGATGTCGACCGAAGTCCGGACCCGCTTTGCCCCCTCGCCCACCGGGTATCTCCACGTTGGTGGGGCCCGAACCGCTTTGTTTAACTGGCTTTACGCCAAGCACCACGGAGGGACCTTTGTGCTGCGGGTCGAAGACACCGACGAAGCCCGTAACACCGAAGATGCCAGAGCCGCCATTTTTGATGGCATGGAGTGGCTTGGCCTCGATTGGGAATGTCCCGGCAATGAAGGCGATTGCGCACCCTACTATCAATCGCAACGCTCCGACATCTATCTGGAATGGTTTGAAAAACTCGTCGCCGCGGATCGCGTTTACGAAGACGATGGAGCTTGGCGTTTTCGCTTCGAGCGCAAACCCGTCACCATGAATGACATGGTCTGCGGTCAAGTGACCATTGATTATAGAGATGAGTCGAACACCCCCGACATGGTCGTCCGCCGATCAGATGGATCTTTCGTCTTTCACTTCGTCAATGTCGTCGACGACCTTACCATGGGAATTACCCATGCTATTCGCGGAGAAGACCACCTCATGAATACCCCAAAGCACCTTCAACTTTTTGAAGCCTTTGGAGCTACCCCACCTCAATACGCGCACATTCCCTTAATCTTAAATGGCGACGGTTCCAAAATGTCGAAACGTGATGAAGGTGCGGCTTTGGGCGACTATCCGAAGCAAGGTTTTCTCCCTGAAGCGGTCGTCAATTTCCTGGCACTCTTAGGTTGGTCCCCGAAAGACGAGAGCGAAATTTTTTCTACTGATGAATTGATCCAAAAGTTTTCACTCGACGCGGTGAACCGCGCACCCGCTCGATTCGATTCCAACAAATGCCGCTGGGTGAATCAGCAACATATTCTAGCAATGTCTCCGGACGAATTCGCGGACAAATGCGACAGTCAGGCGACACCTGCAATGCTCCACTCGGTGCAGGAAAAAGTGAACCTACTCACCGAAGTCCCTGAAGCAGTGGCCTTTTACCTCGATTCGGATTTCCCAATTACCCCTGACGCACTCGCAAAGGTGAAGGGTAATGAAAACGCCGTAACCTTACTCAACAATCTGGCAGAAAATTTCGAAAACCTTGAAAACTGGGACCTCGCAAAAGAGACCATTGGTTCCACCGCTAAAGCTGTCGGAGCAAAGCCCGGACAGCTCATGTTTCCGCTCAGAATTGCTCTTTCCGGAAAAGCCGGAGGACCTGATCTCGGCGTAATTCTAATCATCCTTGGAAAAGAAGAAATTGTTCGCCGAATCAAAAGATTCACCGACTTACTCTCATGAAGTATTTTACGATCGATCAACTTTCAGC
>JBDNAG010000075.1:0-32612 GCA_039768565.1 Akkermansiaceae bacterium
CTACTTTGATCAGTCCGAATGCTACTCTGGAGCCCAGCGCTTGGCTGCCACTGGTGTCATCACCAATCGATGGCAACACTTCCTCTCCCAGCGCGACGCCGCAGGCTCAATGGAAATCTGGATTGATGGAACCGCCTTTCTCCTCCTGAAATGCCACAAAAAGTATTTCCTCATAATCTTTCGAGTATCAAGACCCGGTTCAATTCTACTCCAGTAGGTTTTTTATTGGCCAACATGTCATGACTCTCGAGACTATCGCACTTCGAAAATCCAGTATCTTCGCCATTCGTTTCTGCCTTTTTGATTATGCAAAAATTCCTTCTTTTCCTCTCATTTATTTTGGTCGCTGATGCTACCCCCGTCGGCCCCTACGTCGGAAGTATCTCGACCACCGAAGCTCATTTCCTTTTCAGTCCTGGTCAGATTAAAAAAGAACTTCGACTTACAGTGCTTTCGCAGGATGGGAAGGTCGTAGCAAAGGCCGATTCCGATAGCCTCAAGGTGCATGATTTCGTCGCGAAATTTCACGTGAGCGGGCTAAAGGATGCAACAGACTACCAATACCGAATCGACGAACTAACCACAGGAGGAAAGGTCCTCGCTCTTTCGCTTGGGGAAGACCTCCGTTTCAAAACAGTCGATGCCTCCCGCTTGACGAAAGTGAATGCGGTCATGCTCTCTTGTGTAAAGAAGAAGGATACGGCTCCGGTTTGGGGAGAGATTAACAAGCTCAATCCGGACATTCTTTGCCTCTCCGGCGACACACCTTATATCGATACTACCAATCTTATTTCAGTTCGCCAAAAGCACCGGGCTTTTCTTAACGAAAAGCCATTGGCTGAAATCGGGACACACACTTCGGTGGTCGGCACCTGGGATGATCATGACTTTGGCAAGAACAACGGAAATGGAGCGAGCCTCGGAAAAGGGGCGAAAGCAACACGTCAGGGTTTTGTGGAGTATCGGGCTCACGCCAACTTTGGACAGGGAGACGGAGGCGTCTATCATAAGAGCGATCTGGGTGCTTTGGAGATTTTCCATCTTGATCCCCGCACCTTTTCGCAGCTGGGACCTTCACCGGTTGATCCGGCTCAAACCACTTGTTTTGGGAAAACCCAATGGGAGTGGATTCTAACTTCGCTCAAGAAATCACAGGCTCCTTTCAAAGTCCTCTCGATGGGTGCCATCTGGCAGGACAAAAAGAATGGTGAAACCGATGACATGTTCACCTACTGGTATGAGCGCGATGCCTTGCTCGACTTCATCAAGCGCGAGAAGATCGAGGGAGTGATTCTTCATGGTGGTGACATTCATGTCTCGCGCTACCTGAAGCACCCTCAGCGACTGGGCTACGATCTCCACGATTTTATTGTTTCTCCCGGCCACCTCAGCGTCATTCCTTCTCTGAATGTCTACCACCCCTCACTCGAGTGGTCGCTTCTGCAAGGCCAGCAATTCATGACCCTGGAAGTCGATCCCACTCTTGATGATCCCACTCTCACTGCGACATTTCGCCAGCCCGGAGGAAAGGCGAACCATCAAGTGATCATCAAGCACTCGGAATTGGTTCCGGCAAAAGAGGAGCGATCTCATCGAGCCTACTGGAACTTTGACAACGACTTTTCCAATCGCTCCATTCTTGGCTCACGGATTAACGGAACTCCTCATCATGGTGCTGCGATTTCCAAATCGAAGGGAGTGCGGGGTGGCGCTCTAAAATTGAGCCGCGCCAAAGAACAGTTCGTTAATATTCCCCGGAGCTTTCTTGATGACAACTCCGCCGGGCATTCGATCTCGTGCTGGGTTCGCCCCACAAACCTTCCGGCGCACGGGGAGAAAGCGCGCCACTTCATCCTTGAGTCTACCGCTGAGGGAGAACCTGACAACAGAGGAGCCTATCATCTTTCCCTCGAACTAAGTCCTGCTCAAAAAGAATCAGAAATCGAGCTTCGCCTTCACACCTTCACCTTGGCCCCTGCCCCGAAACAACAGGCCCCTCCGTCCGCGAAAGCACACGGACCATTTCGCACCAACCATCCTCGCAAATTAATCGAGGGAAAGTGGAGCCACCTTGTCGTGGTATTCAATTCAAAATCACTCGAAGTTTACCTCAACGGAGTTTCTGTTGGTGTCCATGAACTCAGCGAGCCTGGACCCGCTGCCGAGTTCGGGGGTCTCATCATTGGTGGACACCGTTCTGGCAAGGGACGAAATTTCGAAGGATTGATTGACGAATTATCGGTTTGGCAATCGACGCTTTCACCATTTGAGGTAACAAAACTTTATGGTGGAGGGAAGCCTTCCAAGATTGGCAAACACCCCTAAAGTATCAGAAAAAGCACCTATGATCAGTCTTATCGATTACCTCATTCCTGAAATCAGCAAACCCCGAAAAGGCTATTGAGACAGATGTATTCTCCCCAAGGAGTTTTGACTAAGCTACACTTAAGCCCTCTACTTACAATGATCCGCACTCGCACCTTCTTTATTGCCCTGCTCGCCAGCACCTTTCCCAACCCCCTGCCCGCCGACGAGGAACCAGCGAAGTTGATTTTCTCCGCCATGGGTTGCGGGCCATACAACCCGGCCGACCTGAGCGCTGCGAAAATCTACCTCGCACAGGAAAACAATGTGCGATCGTCACAGTTTTTAATTCACCTCGGCGATATATGCGCTGGCCAGGCAGCACGCGAAGGAAGCCTCACCGAAAAATCATATTCCGACATCAAAGAACTCTTCACAAAGGGCAACACCATTCCCTCTTACATCGTCCCAGGTGACAACGAATGGAACGACAGACCAGACCCCGACGTCGGCTGGGACCTGTGGAGCAAACATTTGTTAGGGCTTGAGAAAAACTTCAAGGCAGGATGGGCAACCGCCCGACAGCAAGCGCGTCCGGAGAACTTCGCTTTCGTGGCTAGCGGCGTCCTAGTCATCGGAATCAATCTCCCCGGTGGACGCGTCCATGACAAAGAGGAGTGGGCGCGACGCTTCCGTGAGAATAACGCTTGGATCAGAACCCAATTTGTAAAACATAAAACCAACGTTGGCGCTGCCGTTATTTGCGCCCAAGCCAATCCGATTGGGCAAGGAAGGGTGACAGCGGCCTTGAGCAAACGCTTCTCTTCGTTCACGAAACCATTTGGAAGTCTCGCGATGGCATTTGAAAAACCAGTTCTATTTCTGCACGCCGACGGTCACAAGTGGACTGTCGACAACCCTTGGAAGGGTGCCAAAAATATCACCCGGGTGCAGGTTGATCGGATCGAACCAAAATTCCCGCCGGTCCAAATCACCGTCGATACCACCGCCAAAAAAGTATTTAGTTTCGAGAGGCGCCTTAAAAATCCTGCCTGGAAGATTTCCTCATCAACGAAGTAGCCATTCGTCGAATTGGGCTGGCCAAGGCAACATTCCGAAGATTGCCTCGGCATCAAAAACGTCTAGAGCCTCTCCTAGTAGAGCTTAACCATGGCCACGATATCGTTAAAAATGATTTGCACCGATCCTTCGACATTCTCCTAAACGAGGATTTTTTGACAGAATTTCAGCGTCCTTTGCTTTGACCTAGAAAAGTAGATCAACTACGGCATCATTACCTCCATGGACCTCCTCCCCACTCTTTTAGAGGCGGCAAATGGCCCTACCGATCTCAAGGAACAGGCCGTGACCAGCTACAAAGGCCACAAAGGTCATCTCGGTGGCTGTAACCAAATGAACTTGCAAAGAAGTAATCTATTACGAGCGAACCGCCTTCAAGGACTGGACCGGATTGAAAATATGCCGATCTGCTTCAGCCGAGGGGCTTTCAAAACAAGCCGGTATCGGCACTGCTCTTTTCCTTCGCCCCGAGGTGCCTCACGCTAAGGGTAAATCTATCGGCAGTCTGAGTAATTCAGCCGATATCCAAAATCTGTTCTTCCCGAAATTTTTTTCTGCTCCATGAACAATCAATTCGCCTTGAAAGGCTTTCGAATTCCCAAGGGTAATTATTCGACTCCCAGCTTATGGAAATTCATTTGAGAACAGCTCTGGCCGGAGCCCTCTCGCTCCACCTTTGCGGAGCCATTTACGCGAATCCAAGATTCGAAGACTTCATCTCCAATCATTGTCTCGATTGCCATGATGCTGCTTCGGCTAAAGGAGATATAGTCCTGAACAACTTCTCCCCGAATTTTTCCGATGAGGCCATCGCAGGAACCTGGAACAAGGCCTTGGAACAGATCGCCTTCGGAGAAATGCCACCCAAGAAAAAAAGGCGCCCCGATGCCACTGAAAGCGCTGAGCTTGTAGCCTGGTTGGAATCCGAAATCGCAAAAGCCGGTCATCCATCGGGCCTCCGTGAAAAACTTCAGGCTCCGGAATACGGGAATTATGTTGATCATCAAAAACTCTTTGATGGATCAGTGCAGGAAGCCCCCTCTTCCCCCTCCCGACTTTGGAAACGAAGCCCCAATATCTTCGACTCCATGCTCATCCGGGGCATCGGACTCGGACAGGGTCGCCACGGTCGTGCCAACGGCCACGTCGGCAAAGTCAAGCAACCCTTCACCATCGAGGACAAGGTGGGCGTCAAAGACTACGCCGCTTTAACCCGCGCCGATTCCGCGACCCTCGGCACGATGATGCGCAATGCCGAGGTGATCGTGGACAAGCACACCTCGAGCGCGCTCCATGCCCTCCACGTCCAAAAGCACGGCGAGATTCCCGAAGACCAACTTCCAAAGGACAAGAAAGGCAAACCCATTCGCCCCCGTTATCCAAAAACGCCCAAGGAATTTGAAGCGATTATTCTCGACTCCAGCGTGCCCACCGACGACGCCCTTACAGATGCTATTCGGAAAATGTTTGAACTCGTCATCGAGCATCCTCCTTCCGAAAAAGATATAGGGAAGTATCGCAGCTTAATTCGCAAATGCATCGCCGAGAGCGACAATGGCGAAGGACTTCGCATCGGGCTCATTGCTATCGCGATCAGCCCCGACGCCATCTACCGAAACGAATTGGGAAGCGGAGATCCAGACTCGCACGGACGCCGGATACTTTCGCAAAACGATCTCGCCTATGCCCTCTCCTACGCCCTCACCGATGAAGGCCCCGATAAAGAGCTCCTCGCCGCGGTGCAATCCGGGCAGCTCTCAAGCAAGAAAGAAATCGCGAGCCAAGTGACTCGCCTTTGGGATGATCAGGAACTCGAGAAGCCCCGCGTCCTGCGCTTCTTCCATGAGTTTTTCGACTACCATAATGCGCCCAAGGTATTCAAAGACACCGCGCGTTTCAAAGGGGACTATCGAAATGTTCCCGAAAAACTCGTCACCGATGCCGACACGCTGGTGAAGCATATCGTCGCAAATGATAAAGACGTCCTTGTCGAACTCCTCACGACCGAAAAGTATTTCGTAGCACACTCCGGCGACAACGAACTCGAAAAGCAGAGCAACAAGGAAATCCTTACTTTCTACGATTATCTCAAAGATGAAGGCTGGGAGAAATTTCCCTACAGCACACCAAAGGAACACGGTGACATGGCGCGCAAGATTAGCCGGAAATTCTTCAGTCATCCCAATGGCAATGTCGTGAAAGGCTGGATGAAATATCTCACTCGCTGCGACGAGAATGGCGTTAATCCAATGCCACTTCAAAACGGACGGGATTTTATCAAACTCTACGACCTCGATGAGAAAACCTTCGACTACCCGGTTGAGCAACCCTTCGTTCTCGCGAAGGGAAAGCGGGCAGGAATTCTCATGCATCCGGCCTGGCTCCTCTCGCACTCTCTCAACCTCGACAACGATCCCGTTCGCCGCGGCAAGTGGATTCGCGAACGCCTCCTCGCCGGCACCATTCCCGAGCTCCCGATCAACGTCGACGCCAGCATCCCCGAAGATCCGCATCGTTCCCTGCGCGAACGTTTCACCAAGATCAGCGATGACAAATACTGCTGGCGTTGCCACGTCCGGATGAACCCACTTGGGATGAGCTTCGAAAGCTTCGATGACTTTGGCCGTCACCGCAATGGAATTGAACTCCTGCAAGCCAAGGGAAAGAGTAAGCCTGTCGACTCGCGGGGTATCCTGGAAGGCACCGAAAATGAGGCCCTCGACGGCGAGACCTCCGACCCCATCGACATGATGACGCGAATTGCCAAATCCGATCGTGCACGACAGTCCTTTGTCCGCCATGCTTTCCGCTACTGGATGGGACGAAATGAAACCCTCTCCGATTCCGCCACCCTCATTGCCGCCGACAAGGCCTACCGCGATGCCGGAGGCAGCTTTCGCGCCCTTGTCATTTCCCTCCTCACTTCCGATTCCTTCCTCTACCGAAAGCCCCAATAATCGCCATGAACAACCGACGCACTTTCCTCAAAGGCCTGAGCCTGGGAACAGGTAGCACCATCTTGAGTCCGATGCTTTCCAGCTTCGCGGCGGAGAATCGGAGCGAGTTCCCGCAGCGCTTTGTCTTCGTAGTCAAATCCAGCGGTATCATCCCCGACCGTATCACCCCAGAGTCCCTGAAGCCCCAACTCACCGACCCTTCAAAATTTGTCAACGCTCCTCTCGCCGGACACAAGCTCCCGCTCGAACTTGCCCCACTCGAAGCCTACAAAGATCAACTCGCCATCGTGCAAGGTCTTTCCGGCAAGATGTGCAAAGGCGGCCATTCCAGTTGGTATGGCGCCATGGGCGTTTACAAAACCGGCGGCGAACACAACTCCGGAGTCGTCTTGCGTGCCACCGCCGATGCCGAACTCGCCAAGCTCTTTCCCTCACCCTTCAACCACGTCGGCCTCGCCTTGCGCGGGAAAGTCATGGGCAAGGAAACCGAAGGCACCCTCTACCCCGGCATCTCCGCCGTCGGACAAGGCCGCGAGCTTCCTTTCCAGGCCAGCCCCGACATCGCTTACGAACAACTCTTCGGTAGCGCCGTTGCCAACAGCCCAAAATCCGCCAAGCGCCACCACCTGAAATCCCACCTCCTCGACTTCATGGTCGATGACATCAAGACGCTCGAAAAGAGGCTGCCCAACAGCGAGCGGGAAAAGATGGATCATTACCTCAATGCCTTTGAGGAACTCCAGGTCCGCCGCGAAAAACTCGCCGGCATGGGCGATCAAATCCGCGACGCTGCTCCAGAGTTCGACGCCCGCTTCGCTTCCAAAACTCCCGAAGTTCGCCAAGCCGCCCATCTCGACCTCTCAGCCGCCGCACTAATCTCCGGCATCACCAATGTTGTCACAATGCGTCTCGACAACATCAGCACGAACTACGGTTCCCTTGGACTTCCCGACAAAAATGTCCACGGCATCGGCCACGGTGAGGACTGCAATGGCAAAACTCCCCAACAAGCCCGAGACATCATCCGGCTTCACCACATGAAGCTCCTCGCCAACCTAGCGGAAAAACTCAAAGCGGTCCCCGAAGGTGATGGCACCATGCTCGACAACACCACCATCGTTTACCTCAGCGATTCCGGAAACGAGCACCACGGTAACCTCAACGAATGGCCTTACCTCGTCCTTGGAGGAAGTGGCGGCCGTTTAAAAATCGCCGGACGATATCTTCAATATCCCAAATATGGCGAACCCGGTCACAAGACCATTGGCAACTGGTGGACCACCCTCCTCAATGCCTTCGGCAACCCCATCGAGCACTACGGAAACCTCGACCTCAACCTTAAGAAAAACGGCATCGCTCAAACCGGTGCGCTAGGCGAATTAATGGCTTAAATCCCAAATTTTCACCTCACTCCTCTCTTTACGATTAGGAAGTATTTGAGACCCAGGAGAGCCAAAACAGTATCCTTATGGTGAACCTTTGCGCTCAATATAAAGACACTCGATAAGTGACTGGAGCTCTGACATCTCCTCTTAAAATCGCTACAAAAAATCAGCCCGGGTAATTTCCAATACTGGAACCACCCGGACTGAGCTAAATTTTAGATTGCTGTCTTAACTTGAATCTTATTCAACTTCAAGAATGCGATAGTATCTCCGGAGAGTTCCAGTTGTGAGAATGTCAGTGTAGGTCGTCGACTCACCCCCACTTGCAACACTGTCGGAAAGCTCTTCCCATGCAATGAGATCGTCGGAGGATTCGACCGCGTAGACCCGGTTATCCCGGGAATTCCAGGTGATAGTTGTCCTTCCGCCCGCATCATCGCGATCAATCGCGGTAATAATGAAGGGAACCGAAGGAGAGATAAGATCCGGAGGATTCGCTCCATTCGCGAGTTCTGAAATCTGATCAGGAGACAGGGTGTTCGCGAAGATCCCGAAATCATCAATCCGGCCGGCGAAGCTATTATTGAGGGTCGGACCTTCCACTCCAATCGAGATAATTCCGTCAAACGCATCAAGAGCTTCGGCATCAGATGCAGATGCTACCAAAACTCCATCAATCCAAATTTGGCGTTCACCAAACTGATCTCGCTGGAAGACAAAGTGCTGCCACTGGTCCGTCACTGCTACTCCAGCAGCGACCGTCAGGCGCTGGGGAGGTGCGCAACAACCCGATTGATCGAAGTAAACGATTCCATTCGACCAAGGAGTGTGAGCTTGGAATCCCCGCATCCCGGCTGCATCCGGGGAATGAATCCAGAAAGCACTACTGCGCCCGATCGATGTATTATACTGCCAGAAGGTCACGGCCATCGAATTATTAATGAACGCCTGATCGAGGTGAGGTCCAGCAACTGTTTGAGCATATGAGCCATCAGCGTTTCCACCAAGATCGATTGCTTCGTCTCCCGGAGTTCCAGTCTTTCCCAACCCGGTTGTGGTCAGGACAGCAGGGCCACCAAGAACGAGATCGGGGCTGTTGCCGGTTTGATCCGCCAGTTGGCCGTCGAAGTTGAAATACGTCAGCAGCAAAAGCTCGTCCGTTCCCAATGTGCTATCAGGGTCGGTCGGGTCACTCCCATTATCGATTTCAAGCAAGTCAGCGTAGCCGTCTTCATCTGAATCCGACTTGGTCGGGTCCGTGCCAGGCTGGGCAGCATCGACAAATGACAAGGCCGGGTCTTCGACACCATCACTCAGGCCGTCGCCATCAGAATCAGCGTTCTTTGGATCGGTGCCAGTATCAGTCGCATCGACGTAGGTGCCGCTGTTGGTCTCAGCACCATCGAGGATTCCGTCCATATCGTAATCGTCATTATCCGGCTCGAGGCCGGCATTAAATTCCTCCAGATTTGTCAGACCATCATCGTCAGGATCCCCGTCAGGGCCGTTATTCACGTCGATCGATCCATCGTCAGTAGAATCCAGGCCAAAGGACGTTTCCCACGAGTCCAGCAGGCCGTCACCGTCTGCATCCGCAGGTGCCGACGCAATATCGCTGGGGGCGGATGTTCCGGCTGCCAATTCACCGATTTCGTCCGAGGTAAGAGCGCCAGAGTATACGGCAAACTCATCCAACAATCCGGTGAGATTATTGCCACCGCCACCGTTGGCCCCAATTGTTATGATTCCCGAAAAAGCTTCAATATCCAGTGCGAGGGGCGCAGTTGCGGCCATAACACCATCAACCCATATCTCCTGGTTGCCGAGGTTGTCCCGCTGGACAACAATGTGATGCCACGTAGCAGCCGTGATTACGCCAGCGGTCGTCAGACGCTGGCCGCCTCCGCAGCAACCGGACTGGTCGAAATAAAAGGTTCCGTCACTCCAGGGAGCATGGACTTGAAGACCACGGCCAGCACCCACTGTCGGAGAGTCGACCCAAAAAGCTGATGTCGGAGCAAATGCGCCAAATCCATCACCGGCGTTATACTGCCAGAACGAGACCGCCACTGCATTCGACTTGGTAGCGAGGTCAAGATGAGACCCAGCAGGAACCCGTGCGAATGCACCACTTCCGGCGATTGTCCCGAGGTCCAGCGCGTAATCGCCAGCTTCACCCGAGTGTCCACCCGTGTCCGCGGAGAAAGCCGCTGGTGCCGTAATCGCGGCATCCGGAGCCACCCCACCAGAGGAAGTTGCAACCGCGGGATCGGAGTTATCATCAAAATCGTAGTAGGCCAACAGATCAGCGGCCTGACTAGAGCCGACAGAAGCGGCCA
Organism: Akkermansiaceae bacterium; assembly: GCA_039768565.1. Lineage (GTDB taxonomy): Bacteria > Verrucomicrobiota > Verrucomicrobiia > Verrucomicrobiales > Akkermansiaceae > SW10. Next base: position 10,066 of record JBDNAG010000075.1, read on the forward strand.
ATAGAGCTAGAAAGCTCAGGGAGGAGTTCGTTATTTTTTTCACAAGTATCGCAAGGCTAATTATTTAATTTTTCCTAATCCTAAGATTAGGGAAGACGGTTGTGATCGTTACAGAGAAGTAAGTTGCGGTCAACGAGGCTTTCTGTATGACAAGAAATTTCGTGTGACATCCCGCAATGGTTCAGGGCGGGCCGACAGCTCTTTCAGGGTAAAAACTCCATAAAACTAGAAATTTCGTAGCTACATTGGGCGCGTGGTAAGACCCCGAACCCGACTTTCACCGGTGAAATACGTTCTCCACAGCTCTTCTTTTACGTCCGGGGAGTGATTGGAATGCGGAAGCGAGTAGATGCCGAGAGCTTCGTGAACTCCGGCTTTGTATCGTGGGACTCAACTCGTGAACCGCCCTCCCACGTCACACCAGCTGGATGAGCATCTCTACTTCCGCAAAAATCAAACTCCCTACCAACCGAAATATAGGAAATTCCTCTTGCCGCCACACATCAGCTCCGTCACGGATTAGCGATGGCAGATCGAGTGATTAACTATCCCGACGCAGGTTTTGAAGGTCTCATTTTTGATTTGGATGGAACTCTGATCGACTCGATGCCAGCACACTACGAAGCAATGAGACAGGCCCTTGAAGAGGAAGGCGGCAAAGACCTTTTTACAAAAGACCGCCTGTCTGAACTCGGCGGGAAACCCGCAGCCGACATCGTAGCTCTCTTCAACAAGGAAAATGGATTGAGTATGAACGTCGAGAAAGTCTGCCAACGACAGCATGCGATCCTCGAAAGCAACCTGGATCATTTTAAAGTTATTCCGGAAGTTGCCAGTTACGCGGCAAAGCATCGCGGCAAAATCCCGATGGCGGTAGCAAGTGCCGGCACGAGTAAGATGGTCAAAGCCTCTCTCGCAAGCGTCAATATCTTGTCGTGGTTTGATGCCATCGTAGGCTCTGATGAGGTCGAAAACGGAAAGCCCTCACCCGATGTCTACCTCGAGGCAGCTCGCCGAATCAATGTTGATCCAGCAAACTGTGTCGTCTTTGAAGATAGTGAAGCCGGAATGAAGGCCGCGACATCGGCAGGGATGAAGGTCGTTGCTGTTCCCTCGGGAGATTGAAGATCACGGGATCTCGCTTGCAGATGATTCATCGGAAAAAAGATGAGATTTTAGGGCAGATTTAAAAACGAGGAGCATATCCTAGTTGAGCACGCGTTCCAGCCCTTCATGTTTCCAGAGAATCCCACCGCCGCTTTCACCGACCAGTTCGTTCAAAACGAACGGGCGCTGTATGGCTACGTCTTCTCGATGGTGGCCAATCGCGCGGACACCGACGACATCGTTCAGTCCACTTTGATCCAGCTTTGGGAGAACTTCGAAAAGTATGATCCCGAGCGCCCCTTTCTCCCCTGGGCCTTTCGATTCGCCTACCGCCAGGTCCTGATGCACCGGCGCAGCGAGAAAGCCCGCACCGTTCGCTTCGCCAACGAAGACCTCATTGCAAAACTCGCCGAAGACTACGAAGAAGCCCCCGACTGGCAGCAAGACCGCGAAGCCGCTATTCAAAAATGCGTGGGCTCATTGTCTGATGATCATCGGGCACTCGTGGCCCAACGCTACACCGCCGGAGCCACCTTGGATAAGATGTCCAAAGATTTGGGCCGCACTCCCAACGCCCTCTACAAAACCATGCAGCGCATTCGCCTGATTCTTGCGAAGTGTGTGGAAAAACGCCTCTCCACCTCATGAGCCAACTGACCGACAGCGATCGCGAGCGCATTATTTCATTTATCGATGCCATTTGCAGCGAATCCATCACGGAGCCGCAAATGGAGGAACTCGAAGACCTTCTCTCGGAAAGCCGCGATGCCCGGAAGTTCTATCTTCTCCAAATGGCCATTCACCGTGATCTCGAGAATAGCTTTCCAGCAGAAGCCCCCGCTCTCGAGAAAAAGATTATTAGATTTCCAACCTCTCTGCTCGCCCTTGTCGCGGCCCTCGTGCTGTCGGTCATTGGCATTTTCGTGTGGTTGCCTTCCGAAAACAATTCCACTCAAACCCCAATCGCCAGCATCTCCTCGCTCACCGAGACAATCTGGAATCACACCGACAGCGCGCTCAAAAAGGGAGCTTCCTTGCAAGTCGGAGACCACCTCGCCATCGAAAGCGGCATTGTGCAAGTCACCTTCCCCAGCGGCGTCGTCCTCAGTCTGGAAGGACCGGCCGATCTGGAATGCACCGGGATCGAAACCACCTTTCTCCACCTCGGAAAACTCGCCGCCTACGTTCCTCCCGGAGCCGAAGGCTTCCGCGTTCTCACCGGCAATGCCGAATTCATTGATAAGGGCACCGAGTTTGCCATTAACGCCACCGCAGACGAGCAAACCCAGGTCGTGGTCTTCGACGGGAAAGTCGATCTGGTCACAGATGAGGGCAAACAACAAATCGAAGCGGGCAATGCCTTCCTCATCGATCACAAAGGAAGAGCCAGACAGACGGGATTTTTCAGCAATGCCTTTAAAAGCGCTCGTGCCGATCTTCGCAACAACCGCGTGATCTGGGATGCCTTCAGAACCGGCGAACCTTTCCCTGGAAATAAGAGTGGCGGTTGGGATTCCGAATGGCAGATCTCCACCCAACACGGAAGCATCAATGAAAAGCTCACCGGTATTACCGAGGGCATCGAGCTTGTTGTGGGCTCGGAAAGTTTTCTGCAAGCCGCAGCGACCGCTGGGGAGGTTCTTGATGATCCCACCGCGATCTCGCTGACCCGATTCTTCCGCAGCACCAAAAAGGTTTTTCTCGACCACCCGTACTCTACCGAATTTTTCATCCGACTGGACACCCCGGGTCACATCATCGCGAGTGGATCCCCCGGCTGGAGCATCGACACCTCGAAACTTAACCTGGTCCCCGGCACGACCTATCGGTTTGCCGTCGCCATCGATCCCGAAGGTAAAACATGGCGGGCCATCATCAACGAGCGCCGCTCCGCCAATCGCTCGAAACACAAGTTCAAAGGTTCTCTCGATCCCCTCTCCGATCCTCATCGCGCCAGCATTCAAATTGAGGGCATCGCTTCAGAACCTGCCCAAAATCTCAAATTCTCTCTCGATGCCGTGCGCGTCTGGAATTTCCCCACCAACAATCCTTCATGATCAATCAATTCTCGATCGCATTGTTGGCTCTCTTGATCGGCACTGCCCTGGCTGACGAGCGCCCCAACATTCTCTTTCTCTTCAGCGACGACCACGCTCTCCGCACCATCGGAGCCTACGAGGGATCGATCAACAAGACCCCCAATCTGGATCGCATTGCCGAAGAGGGCGCCATCTTCACCTCCTCCTTCAACGTCAACTCGATCTGCTGTCCCAGCCGCGCCGCCATCATGACCGGCAAGCACAGCCACGCCAACGGCGTCACCGGAAACGGCTCACCATGGAACGGCGGTCAATGGGTCTATCCACGCGAACTCGGCAAAGCCGGCTACCAGACTTCCCTCATTGGAAAATGGCATCTCAAAGGCAACCCGACCGACGAGTTTCAGGAATGGGAAATTCTTACCGGCAAAGGCGGACAGGGCTCTTACTACAACCCGCACTTCCTTAGCAAAAAAGGACCGTCCAAAGTCGAGGGATATTCCACCGACATCATCACCGACAAGACCCTCGCCTGGCTCGACCAACGGGATAAATCCAAACCCTTCCTCCTCTGCGCCCAATTCAAGGTCCCCCACATTCACCGCATTCCCTCACCCAAACACATGGGCCACTATGATGACGTGGAATTCCCAGTTCCCGATACTCTCTTCGACGATTTCTCCACCCGACGCCCTTTCGTTTCGAAAACCTGGATGGCTCTCAAAGGGATGAAAGGTCACGTTCTCAACATCGCCCCCACCAAAGGAGAACTCGCCGCGAAGCCAGAGATCACTCCACCATTTCTCAAGGAAATGACCGGCGCTCAGCGCGACGCCTGGCATCAGGCATACGATCCTCGCAACCTCGCCTATCGCTCACTTGAACTCGAAGGCCAAAAAGCTGTCCGCCACACATACCAACGTTTCATCAAAGACTACGTCCGCTGCATCGATGGTCTTGACGAGAACGTCGGACGCCTTCTTTCCTACCTCGACCGAAACGGACTGAGCAAGAACACCATCGTGATCTACAGCTCCGATCAAGGCTTCTTCACCGGCGAACACGGTTGGGCCGAGAAACGCTGGATGTACGAAGAGAGCTTCAAATCCCCGCTCCTCATCCGTTGGCCCGGCACGATCAAACCGGGCACCAAAATCGACGCCCTCGTTCAAAACATTGATCTCGCTCCCACCCTTCTCACTGCAGCCAACATTTCTGTCCCCAAAGAAGTCCACGGTCGCGCGCTCCAGCCTATTCTCAGCGGCAGCACACCCGCCACCTGGAGAAAGGACGTCCTCTACACTTACTACGATGGCGGCACTCCCTCCGCCCGCGGAGCCTACAACATGCCGCGCCACATGGGCGTCCGCGACACCCGCTACAAACTCATCCACTACTTTGATCACAAGGCCTGGGAATTCTACGACCTCAAGAACGATCCAAAAGAAATCAAAAACGGCTACGATGACCCCGCCAACAAAGATGAAATCGAGCGACTCAAAAAACGCTTCCTCGCTCTCAAGAAAGAATTCTCCGTCCCCGAGCCAGTTCCTTTGAAGCCAAAGGTCAAACGCAAGAGAAAGCCCAAACCCGCCAGCAACGGACTCGCTCCCGAAATCACTGATCTCAACGCCGCCGATATCTCCTATGCGGCCGAAAAAAATATTCCCGATCTCAACAAGCCTTTCATCAACCCTTCTCCCGCCGATTTAAAAGACGGCATCACCATTGGGACCATCGGCGATGACCAAAAGAAAGCCGTCCTCGCCTATGCTGCTGAGATCGCAGCAGGACAACACGGTGAAATCGACAGCCTCCTTCTCAGCCACAAAGGGAAGCTTGTTTTTGAATCCTACTATCGTCGCGGGCGCATCAACTATCCGCACTACCAGATGTCGATCACCAAGTCCTACACCGCGATGGCCATCGGTCGCGCCATTCAGCTTGGACATCTCACCATGGATGACCTCGACAAACCCGTGCTGAACTTCCTCAAGGAAATCAATCCGGCACCACTCGTGGAAGGAGCAAAAGACATCACCCTCGGTCAAGCGATGAACATGCGTTCGGGCATTCGCATTTCCAAAGAGAAGGCTGCGATCCTTCGCAAGTCACCCAAGAATCTCAAAGGCCAGGGGCAAATCGCAACCTACCTCGAACACAGCACTCCCATCCCACCCATGCCGCGCCCCTACAAATATCAGGGATCGGATCCCTCCATCGCCATGCAGGTTCTTGAAGCCACCGTTCCCGGCACCGCCCGTGACTTCATCAAGAACGAGGTCCTCGGCAAACTTGGCATCACCCAATACGGATGGCAGGACGATCTCAGCGGATTGCCCAAATCCGCCGCCGGGAGTAGCATGCGTTCCCGGGACATGCTCAAGTGGGGATTGCTGACGATGAATCGCGGAAAGTGGCAGGGCGAACAACTCATCCCCGCCGAATATGTCGACCGCGCCACTTCCAAAATCCATACCAATCCGCAAGGCACCTCCTACGGATTCTTCTGGTGGCGCCACGATGTCAAAATCGGCGACAAGACCTACGACTGCCGCTCCGGTCGCGGAGCCGGAGGCCAGTTCATCCTGATGTTCCCTGAGCTCGACTTCATTGCCGTCGTCACCGCTCACAACAAGGGAATGGGCTCAACTCTCAGGGAACTCCCAAAAACCCTCATCCCTCACTTCCAGTAGTCATGAACTCCACATCTGCCTCTCAGTCCTGCCTACCCCCAATATCCTTCAAGCGCTGGTCTTTCATTCTCCTCGCAGCCCTCTACAGCTTGGGCTCCCATCTCGTCATGGCGGAGCGCAAGGCTCCTTTTAGCCTCGCCGTCAGCACCCAGGCGATGGCTTCCAAATATCAATTTACCGACGGCTCTTCTCTCGTCGAAATGGCCAATGCCATCTCCGGCCTCGGTTCGGACACCATGAAGCTGAATGTCTCCCCCCAATATCATCAGCTCTATCGAATCGAGAAGAACCCGGGCATCAAATCAGCACACGATCTCGTCTCAAAGGAATCCTCCTACAAGGCCGTGTTCGACATGCCATTTCGGAACATCATGTTCTGGCTCTACCCCTTCTCCGATAAAAACTCAGCCTTCAAAAAAGAGGAACTCCCCAAGGATGAGGCCGACCGAATCTACCGGGAGATCTACGACCTCAGCGCTTACCTTTTGAAAACCTACTCCGGAACCGGAAAGTCCTTCTTCATCGGTAACTGGGAGGGAGACTGGCATAGTGTCGGAAACTACGATCACAAGGCCGACCCCTCTCCTGAAAGGCTGGAACTCATGAAGCAATGGTTTCTTCTGAGAGAAAAAGCCATCGCCGACGCCCGCCGTGACACAAAGCACGAGAACGTAAACCTCTACTACTATATCGAGCTCAACTTGGTCAGAAAAGCCATGGACGAAGGCCGTCCCGCCCTCGTCAACAAGGTTCTCCCTTACATAAAAACAGACCTTGTTTCTTACTCCAGCTACGACACCAGCAACGAAGCCGTTAAAGTCAAAGACGCCATCGGCCGAAAAAAGTTTTTCGACACTCTCGACTACATCGAAAAGCACCTCCCTCCCAGTGACATCCCGGGCAAGCGCGTCATGATTGGCGAATATGGGATCAAATACGAAGCGGTCAAAGACCCGAAACTTCACCGTGACTATACCGCTAAACTCATGAAATGGGGACTGGAGTGGGGTTGCCCCTTCATCCTCTACTGGCAGATCTATTGCAACGAGATCAATGAAGAAAGCGGCGAGCACCGGGGCTATTGGCTCATCGATGATCGGGGCAAAAAACTGCCCGCCTGGCATCTCCATCGCGACTTCCTGAAAAAAGCGAACGAGTTCGTTAGCGACTACCAAAAGAGCAAACAGAAACTTCCTTCCCAGGGGGAATTCAATTCAGTCGCAAAAGATTGGATTCATATCCCAGGCAATACCACCGGGCCAAAAGCAGCCGCCGCTCCAAAGGGACAAAGCCCAGCCTCCTCACGCCCTCCCAACATTCTCTTCATCACCATGGATGACATGAACTATGACTCCATCGGCTCCTACGGTTGCAAAATTCCCGGCATCTCCCCGCACATCGACAGCCTGGCCGAGAACGGGATGCGTTTCACCTACGCCTACAATCAAACCTCCAGCTGCGCCCCTTCACGCAACACCTGGATGAACGGACGTTACCCCCACACCAGCGGCGTCCTCAGCTTCTTCAATGTCGATGCAAACTACAAACCCCTCCCCGAACTTTTACGCAAGGGCGGCTACTTCACCGCTTGCGTCAACAAGCCCCGTGACTCCAGCCTGACCGACGACTACGATCAATACTGGGACTGCCACATCATCATGAAAGGCGGCCCAAAACGTGGCGGCCCCACTTACGCCAAGAACACAAAAGAAGCCCTTGCCAAAGCAATTGAATCACAGAAGCCCTTCTTCTGCGTCGTCAACATCGCCGACCCCCACAAACCCTTCTACTTGGACCCCAAAGGAACCAAAGAAGGCTTCGACCAATTCAAGCCCTCCATCGAATACACCGTGGATGATGTGAGCATTCCCCCCTTCCTCCCCGAACATCCGGAAATCCTGAAGGAAATGCGGAACTACTATAACTCCGTAAAACGTGGCGACGACTGCGTTGGCGCCGTCCTCAAAACCCTCAAAGAAAGCGGCCAGGCCGACAACACCATTGTCATGTTCATCTCCGATCACGGAATGCCCCTTCCCTTTGCTAAGTCCTCTCTCTACCCCGATGGACTACGCACTCCGTGGATGATCCAATGGCCAGGCACCATCGAGAAAAACCGGATCGATTCAGAGCACCTCGTCTCCTCCATCGATTTCATGCCCACCGTCCTCGACATCGCCGGACTGGACATCCCTGATGGCATTCAAGGTCGATCTCTGCTCAAAATCATCAAAGGAGGAAAAGAAAATAACCGCAAACACGTCTTCGCTGAGTTTAACGACAACGCCGGTGGCGTCGCCTTCCCGATGCGAGCCCTGCACACCAGGGATTTCCTCTACATCTTCAATGCATGGGGCACCGGCGAGAACGAATTCACCTCAGCCGCTACCTGGTATCAGTCCGAAAAAACCATGAAGCGCCTTGCCGCAGCGGACCCCGTGGTGGCCGCCCGATACGAGTTTCTGACCAAACGATCGATCGAGGAATTCTACGACCTCCGCCAGGATCCCCATGCCCTCAACAATCTGATTGAGGCCAAGGAACACCAGGATCGCATCAAGACCATGCGCAACAAACTCAAGGCATGGATGAAGAAGACGGACGATCACCTGATCGAAGCGATGAATGCGCGAAAAGACCCCGTCAAGCTACAGAAGATCTACCTCGAACTGGACGCTGCCGCACTTAAGAGGGCCAAAACCCTGCAATGGAAACGATACAAAAACCGGGCCGGTGGAACAAACAAGAATACCCTGCGATACAAACCCTGATTGATAGTTCAAAGACCAAATCCATGAAGCAAGACTACCATACTCCGGCAAAACTCACTGAATCCTTGGCCTGCAAGTTGGCCCTGACCGCGATGTTGCTTTTTCTTCCCTCAAAGGCACCAGCGCAATCGGGAACCGTGACGTTCACTGACTGGACTGAGGTGCACGGAATCGTGGATGACGCTACGAGCCCGCAGACTCTCCAAATCGTTCAAGACGGGGTGACCTTCGCCCTGACGGTGGAAGCGAGCAATGGCAAGTTCCAGGTTAGCGGCAACGGAGGCCTGATTCCGGCGAACAGCGGCAATAGGTGGGAGCCCGGCGACGGGACCCTGACCCTGTCGCTGGCTGTATCAGGCGCTGCGCTTGATGCACTATCGTTGAAGGATCTCACGGTGACCGCTCTCAATGTGGATGTTGAGGCTGTCGAAATCACAGATGGAGGCAATGCGGTAACCGGACGTGGAGCGAACCCCGCTGCCGGCGAAATCGATGGCCCGATCTTTACCGCGGCGGAGATCTTCGGCAATGGAAGCCCGGCGAACCTCACCACCCTGACCAAAGATAACGTCACCTCCTGGACCCTTGCGATCACACCAGCCGAAGGTCCAAGCAGCGGCTTCGGTCCTGTGTCTTTCGACTACACGGTGGGATCCGGCGGAGGGACGGGGGCTAACATTTCAACGATCGTCAAGTCCGGCAACTCTGTGACGGTGGACTTCACCGGATCCGGGCTCTACCAGTCATGGAAATCGACCACCCTCGAGGACGGTAGTTTCACCGGCCCAGTGAAAAGCGGACTGAGCCCAGGAACGGACGTGGAGATCGACGATGCCGCCACCGAGGACGCGGCCTACTACATCCTGCTGCCAGACGACGAGACGCCGTAACTCCCTCCCACCAGGTCTTCCCACCGGAAATCAAGTCACCTCTTCCGTAATTCACAAAATACAAAAACGGTCAGTCACCATGAACCGCAGAAAATTTCTAACAAGCAGCACTGCAAGCATCGCCTTACCCGCACTGGAAAGCTTCGGAGCGGCCATGGTAGCAGCCCCGCCCATCCGCCTTCTCTATCTCGGATTCCTTTGGGGAGTCTCGCGCAACGAATGGTTCCCCTCTCAAGACGGCACCAATTTTCAGCTTCCCAAATCTCTCGAACCGCTCGAAGCGCACCGAAAAGATCTCACCATCATCCGCAACATCTCCCCCGTCCACCATAGCCACCACCCGCACGACACCGTCGGAAAATTGCTCACCTGCATGGATCACCGGCAACCGAAAGGAGCTCCCCAAGACCTCATCTCGGTCGACCAAGTCGCCGCCGCCCATTTGGGAAAAGACACCCGCTATTCCTCACTAGCCATCACCAGCCGCAACGGTGGCGGAGGGAGCGGCCTCTCGCTCTCCTGGGATCAATTTGGCAAACCTCTGCCTGGCTATGCCGATCCTGTCGAAATTTACAACGAACTATTCGGCCAGGGAAAAATGAGCCTCGCCGAACGTGAATGGCGCTTGAATCAGGATCAGAGCGTCCTCGATTCCCTTCACCGTCAGGCCAAAGCTCTTGAAAAACAGGTCTCATCCACCGACCGGGATAAACTGGACGAATACTTCACCTCCATTCGCCAGTTGGAAGGTAAGCTCAAGAAATCCGAAGAGTGGCTCAATCGCCCCAAACCCAAAGCTCCCCTGACCCCTCCCGGCGCCCACCTGACCGGCAGCGCCCGGATCAAGGCCACTTACGATCTCATCGCGGCCGCCCTGCAAACCGACCTCACTCGGGTCATCAGCTACCGGCAACCACTCAACGGCCTGCTCAAGGAACTAGGCCTCCCCAACGCACACCCCGTCAACCACCAGAGCGACGATGCTCTCAAGGAAGCCTGCATCGAGAAGGATCGCGCGCAGAGCCAACTCTTCGCCGGACTCATCGACAAGCTCAAGAGCATCCGCGAGATCGATGGCAGCTCCCTCTTTGACAACATCATGCTCACTTATGCCAGTGGTGTCCGTTCTGCTCACAACAACAAAAACCTCCCCGTGATCGTCACCGGAGGTGCCGGCGGCCAACTCAAACCAACAGGCTGTATCGATGTAGCCGATCGCGATGCCCGCCTGAGTAATCTCTGGCTCACCTCCCTGCAAGTCGCCGGCGTCCCGTCTAAAAAATTCGCACACAGTAATGGAACAATCGATGCCATCCGAAAATAAATCCTCCATCATCACCGCGATTCTCCTGGGTTGGCTTCTTTCCCTTTCCCCCGCCACCGCAGAATCGTTTCAGGCCGTGGTGAAGCCCTTCATCGAGCAACACTGTATCGCTTGTCACGGCCCCGACAAACAGAAGGGCGACCTGCGCCTGGACCAACTATCAACCGACCTCACCAAACTCGAAAACGCCGAGGAATGGCAATTCGTCCTCGATGAGCTCAACGGCGCCACCATGCCGCCCGAAGATGAGCCACAACCCGAAGCCGCCGAACTCACCCGGGTCCTGGAATCCCTCACCTACAGTCTTCAAAAAGCAAAAGTCCTTCATTCCGGCAAAAATCAAGCCACCGTCATCCGGCGTCTCAACAAGCGAGAATACCGCAACACCATCCATGATCTGACGGGCATCAGCTTGCCTCATGACCTCATTTTACCGGACGAGGTCGAATCCGGTTTCGACACCCAGGGCGAAGAGCTTTTCCTCTCCGCCTTTCAACTGGAGAAATACCGCGAGTGGGGTCGCATGGCCATCACTCAAGCTCTGGCCGCCCGCCAACCAATCATTCCGCCCACTCTCGAAATCCGGGCAAAGGAAACCGCCGGCTCCTCACTTGCAAACCGAATCGATCGTCAGGCCAAATCCATAGACAAACTGAAAAGTACCAGACAAAAGGCAGAAGCCAAACAAGAGCTGGAACGCCTCCGCATCGCGGCAAAAAACCTGCAAAGCTTCGAAAACAAAAAAGCCATCCCCATCATCGGCGAAACCGAATTCAAGGACTTTGGACGCGACGCCCTCACCAAAGGCCAACCCTATGAGGCAAGCTTTCGCTGCAAAGTTCACCAGCTCCCAAAAAACAAACGCGCCTTCCTCGTTCTCGGCAATCGGGAAATCGAAGTGACTGAAGCAAGAGATCAACCACAGGAATTCAGCGCGACCATCAACTACCCCGGGGGCCGCTTCCCCAAAGCCGATCTCATTATCACGGACAAGATCGAAACCCTAGGATCAGCCCAGAAACGACCAAAGAAAAGCAGAAACAAGAGCCAAGCCTCTCACAACAGCATCATTCTTCTGGAGGCACTTGCTCTCACCGGCCCGCTCGCAGGACACGCTGAGGCCAGTCCATTCACGCGGATTCTCGGAGAGACCAAACACAGCAACGAATCCCAAACCCAATATGCCTCCCGCATCCTCCGCACCTTCGCAACCCGCGCCTATCGCGGCAAACAACCATCAAGCGAATTCATCAAAGACTGCCTCAAGATTTTCCAGGCGCAACGAAGCCACGGCATTCCCTTTGAAAAAGCCATCATCGAACCGCTGGCCATGATCCTTACCTCTCCGGAATTCCTTTTACTCACCGAGACCGCCCGAACGGATTCCAAAACCCAGGCCGACCAGCGAAAAATCGCCACCCGACTGGCCCTCTTACTATGGAGCGCTCCTCCGGATGAGGAACTTCTCTCCCTCGCAAAAAGCGGCAGACTCATCAACAAGCTACCCGAACAAGTCCAGCGCCTCCTCTCCGATCAAAGAGCTGCCGACTTCGCCCTCGGCTTCACCAAACAATGGCTCGATCTCAAAAAACTCGATCTCGTCGAAATTGAACGCGACAAAAACTCACGTTCACTTCGCCAATGGAGCCCCGCCATCGAAGCCATGCTCCGCCGCGAACCAGCTGAATTCTTTCTCACCCTGGCGCGGGAAAATCTCAGCATCAGCAATTTCATCGACTCCGAGTTCGTCGTCATCAACAACCGACTTGCCCGATACTACGGCCTCCCCGATAAACTCCCCGAAGACGACTTTCAAAAAGTCCGACTCCCGGCCGACTCACCCCGCGGCGGCCTCCTCGGTCAAGCCGCCATCCTCGCCATGACCGGCAACGGCAAACGCAGCTCGCCCGTTCTTCGCGGCGCCTGGGTCATGGACAAGATCCTCGGCTACCCGGCCCCACCCCCACCACCCAATGTCCCCGAACTCGAGGAACAAAAAATTGGCACCGTCAAACAAATGCTCGAAGCACATCAACGCCTCCCTCAATGTGCCTCCTGCCACAACAACATTGATCCCACTGGTTTCGCCCTGGAATCCTTCGATTTCCGAGGCCAGTGGCTCGGCACAAACGGCCGGGAACTTAGAAACGTTCTCAACGGGCAACTCCCCGATGGAACCACCTACAAAAACTTCCACGACTACAAAAAACTTCTCCTCGATCGCCGTGAAGGCTTTGCAAAGAACTTCGTCGAACATCTCAGCAGCTACTCCCTGGGGAGAACAGTCAACTTCGCCGACGCCGCCGAAATCGAAGCGATCTTAGTCAAAAGTGGAGGAAAAGACGCCCGCCTCCGCGACCTCATCATCGCCATCGTCCAGAGTGACAGCTTCCTTGCCAAGTAACTCCAATGATTCCCATCAAAAGCTTACCCTTCCTCTTCCTCATCATCACAGGGTCAGCCAAACCGCCCTCCACCAGCGAGTGGACCAGCATCGATGTCGACCCCAAGCTCACACAGTGGGAAATCAAACAAAACGAATACACCAGCCGCCGCCTGGATAAAAAAGCCCAGGCCAAATTTTCCGTAGCCAATAACGAAATCGTCCTCAACTCCCCCTACCGGAGCAAAGGAATCTTTCTCACCACCAAAAAAAGTTACCATCAGTTCATCTTGGAACTGGAGGTCAAAGTGCCCAGAACTAAAACCAATGCCTTCATCGGCTATCACGGGCAATGGCTTCCAGAGAAAATCAAAAACCGCAAACAAACCTTCCGCAACCTCCACTGCTTCAGCTTCCCTTTAGGCGTTTGGCCCAAGTCAACCGGTGGCGGTGAGATCCGCTACCCTCAAACCAAAAACAGAACCACCGACACCAAAAATCTGGCACCAAAGGGACTAGAGGTTCGACTCACTCCCGGAAAATGGCACAAGATTCGTATCGAAGTCGGAGAAGATCACATCCTTCACTCGCTCGACGGCAAGCTCATCAACGAACTCCGCAATGTCCGTAGCACCGTAGGCGAACAAGCGATGACTTCCACGATCAATCAATGGGAAGGCCCCATCATCTTGGGAATCAACGATCACCCCAAAGGAACTAAAGAAAATCTCAAAATCACCTGCCGAAACATTCGCATTCGTAACCTCAAATGAAAACGACCCTTCTCTTCCTCATTAGCCTCCTCCTTTCCTCCCTCACTCACGCGGAAGTCAAGTTATCCACCGTCTTCGGCGATGGCATGATCCTCCAGCGGGAGATGCCCGTTCCCATTTGGGGCACTGCCGATCCCGACGAGAAAGTGACCGTTTCCTTTGCCGGTCAAAACGTATCCACTCAAGCTGATGCCAAAGGCCAATGGCTCCTCAGGCTCGCCCCCCTCGAAACCTCCCAGGACAAACAAACCCTCACCATCAAGGGCACCAATGAGATTTCTCTCAAGAATGTCCTCGTGGGTGAAGTCTGGCTCTGCAGCGGCCAGTCAAATATGGCGGGAACCTTCACTGAGAGCAAAGGAAGACGGATCAACCCGAAGGACTTCGAGACGGACTACTCACGCTTCCGATTCAACGGCCACAACAAAGACTGGGATACCGTTTCCCATAAAAGCCAGAACAGACTCTCCATGGTCGCCTACTACTTCGGGCGGGACCTCTACCGCGAACTTGATGTCCCGGTCGGCCTCATCACCCGCTACAATTCCGGCACCCCGATCCAAGCGTGGATGCCGAAGGAAGCAGCAGAACAAATTCGCACCAAACTCAAGATCCCCGGAAACTGGCGTGACCCGCAAGACAAGAAGCCACGCTCACCTGGATTTCAATTCGACGAGAAAATCGCATCCGTCGTCCCCTTCGCCTTTCGAGGCGTGATTTGGTATCAGGGCGAACGAAATGCCAAATCCGAAACGGGCTACGAATACGACCAACTCCTCGCCTTTCATATCAAGACCTGGCGTAATCTCTGGGCCAAACGCGCCAAGCTCGACCCACGTTCCTTTCCTTTTTACTATATCCAGGTCCCCACCCAGGAATCTCCGACCACCGGAGAGTGGCCTTGGCTGAGAGATCGCATGCGCCGGGCCTTGGATCTCACCGAAAACACAGGCATGGCCATCTGTTACGATCACGGGCCATCCCTCCACCCGGAAAATAAAGAACCCTTCGGCCAACGCCTCGCCCTCCTCGCCCTTGCCAATGAATACGAGAGCAAGAACATCGTTCCATCCGGTCCCCTACTCGACAAAGTCAAACTCGAAGGCGACAAAGCCACTCTCAGTTTTCATCACGTAGGCGGAGGCCTCGTCAGCAAGAGCGGAGACAAAACACTAAAATTCTTCGAACTCGCGGGAGCCGATGGCAAGTATGCCCCCGCAGATGCCCACATCGAGGGCGACACCGTCGTCGTCCAAAGCAAAGCCATCCCAAAACCTCTCTACGTCCGCTACCTTTTCCGAAAGCCCCAACCCAATCCCGAAGTGAGCCTCCTCAATGCCGAGGGACTTCCCGCCTCCTCATTCATGACCGACAACTTCATCCCCAAACGCAACGGCGGACTGAAGCCAGCAGAAGCGCGCCGGCTCGAACGCGAAAAAGCCAAGACCAAGGATTTAAAATAGTCGCCCAAAAATCATGCGAACCGTCTCAACGATCCTGCTCCTCGGCATCGCCTATCTCCACGCCGAGCCAGTCACTCCTCATTCTTCATCAGAACTATGGATTGGTACCCAAGGCGGTCACGGGCTATACCACTGCTCTATAAATCCGGAAAACGGACACCTTTCCCCGGCCAAACGCTTCCCCGCAGATGCCGCCAGCGTCCTCGCCCGCAGTCGCGCCAATCACATCACCTACACCGCCGGAAAAAACACCGAAGGACAACACCTCCTCACCGCCGTGCGCATCACCGATGGCACCATCCTCAATCGAAAAGAATTTTCCGGTTCATGCTATCTGGCCATCTCTCCCGATAAAAAACTCCTCTTCTCAGCCAATATCGGAGGCCAGATCGACACCTTCCGCATCAACGCCGACGGTAGTCTGGGCGACCAAACATCTCTCCTCAAACTCAATACCGAACCTGGCCGTAAAAAGTTCGCTCCACATGCCGTCGTGCCCTCACCCGATGGCCGTTTTCTCATTGTCCCCGACATCGCCGGAAATCGGATCTGCCGCCTCAAAATCGAACCCGAAACCGGAAAACTCACCGAACTTTCGCCCGTTCTTTCGAAACGCTTCCACGGCCCGCGACACTTCTGCTTCGATTCCGAAAGTAAAACAGCTTACCTCGTCAACCAAATGGGCGAGGCCGTCACAGTCTTTCGCTACACGGCGGACGATGGCACCCTCACCGAGATTGGTCACGAACCCTCCCTCCCCGAAGACCAGCTCACCATCAACAACCATATCGCCGAAATCAAAATCCACCCCTCCGGAAAATTCCTCTACGTCAGCAACCGGGGCCACGACAGCATCGCCCTCTTCCGCCGCGACCAAAAAACCGGAATGATCCGCTTCATTGAATGCGTCAACAGCAAAGGCAAAGGCCCCATCAGCTTCACCATCGATCAAAAAGGCCGCCACCTCTACTGTGCCAACCGTAAGTCCAGCAACATCACCATCTTCCGCATTAATCCGGACACCGGAAAACTAAGACCAATCAGCCAAACCATCTCCGTCCCGGAACCCGTCTGCCTCAGCATCTTTAACCAGATCATGAAACCCTAACGACCAACGCTTCTACAGCGACTCAACGATTCTCCCATACCGCGCCCCTTCAAACACCAGGGCCCCGATCCATCTATCGCAATGCAGGTTCTCGAAGCTTCCGTTCCAAAAACCACCCGCGACCTCAACGCCCACAACAAGAGCATTGTTTCAACCCTGAAAGACCCCACCAAAACCCTCGTTCCCTCGTTTGAACAAATGACAAACCAACGAAAGCGATCATGAACCGAAGAAACTTAAACGGTCTCATTGTTGGGACTGGAATATCCTCTCTACTTTTTGCTGCCGAGAAGAAGGACGAATTTAAATCTCTCTTGGATTCAACTCTCGACTATTTCGGGACGCTTCAGCGCACAAGCAACGGGCTCTACCTTGATTCCTATTTGGTCAAAAAAGACAAAAAATCAAATCATCAGTGTTCCAGCGCGGCAACAGGAGTGGGCTTAATGGCCCTCTGCATGGAGCACGAACTAAAGCGCAACTCCGAAGCAGGAAAACAGGCCCTTCAGACTTTGCAAATCGTAAATGGAAAAGAAAATGGCTTTCAAATCGATCGCGAAAAGGCGGGCTTCTTCCGTCATTTTTTCTCGGACCTCAACGGCAAGGGAAACTCCGAACACTCCACCATTGATACCGCGATCTTGGTCGCAGGAGCGCTGTTTTGCCGAAACACCTTTGATGACCCGGAAATCCGCAAGGAAGCAGATGAGCTATGGAACTCCATTGACTGGGAACTCGCTCTGGCTGCTCCTCGCGGAGAATGGCTGCATATGATCATGGATGATGGCAAGCCCCGCCCGAAGTCACGCACCAAGCTCTTCAGCGAATACTTTCTCCTTGCCTGGCTCGTGGGTGAGAGACAAAAAGAAAAAGGCCGTAAAAGTACCATCCTCCCGTTTGAAGAAATTCCTCGCTGGGAAAACCAAGAGATTAAGCTCCTCGATGACGGGCGTCAAAAAGCTCATTGCTCGTTCATGATTCAGTTTCCTTTTTACATGAGCCAACCCGGATCTACTTCGCCACAATATTTGAAGTTCATGAAGGCCCAGGCCCAAGCCGACCAACGGGCATGCTCAAAAAGAACGAACACTCCCGAATTCTGGGGTTGCGGTGCCGGCATCACACCCACCGCCGGCTATCACGCCTCAGACTACCAGAAAAACCCGGACAACATGGTCTCCCCCCATATCATCGCAGGATTCATGCCCGCCTTTCCTCTCGCCCGCACCCATCTGCTCAAGCATTGGCAACATCCCGATCGACGCCTTAAGACTCCAGTTGGCGAGATCCTCCCTCGATTCAGCCTCGACCACCCAAAATGGAAACCGCATCGCATAGAAGCCATCGACTACTCATCGATGCTTTTTGGCTTGGCCACACTTCATCCGGATCTCGGAATGACCTTCTTCAAGAAGAACACCCGATTCACTTTTAATCACAAAAGCTAAGGCTGATTTCCCTCCCTCACGTATATCCATTGCAACCATGTCCCCAAACCTGTTCTTCCTTCTTTCCCTCTTATGCGTCCCCCTGGCCGCAAGCCAACCGAACATCCTTCTCATCATGGCCGATGACATGGGACGAGAAACCCTGGGCGCACATGGCGGCAAGAGCTACCGCACACCCGTCCTCGACAAACTTGCTAGCCAAGGTCTCTCCTTTGACCACTGCTATTCCCTCCCCATCTGCACTCCGTCACGAGTCAAACTCATGACCGGTAAATACAGCTTCCGCAACTACATCAGCTTCGGCACTCTTGACCCATCTGAAAAGACCTTCGGAAACGCCCTTCAAAAAGCAGGCTACCAAACCTGCATCGCTGGCAAGTGGCAACTTGGAGGCGACCACAACCAGATCAAAGCCTTCGGCTGGGATGAATACATTCTCCAGAACAAAGTCCAGCCCATCGACAAAAAAGCCAAGCCCCTCTGGGAAGGTCGCGAACGTTATTGGTCCTGCAACAACATCATCGCCAACGGAAAATACTACCAAACCGACAAACGATACGGCCCCGACATCATCAACGAATACGCCGTCAACTTCATCAAGCGGGACCACAAAAAACCCTTCTTCCTCTACTACCCCATGATCCTGCCCCACTCACCCTGGGCACCGACTCCCCACTCCAAAACCGGCGATAAAACCGGTGCCCAGGTCAGCGAGGTCCAATACTTCAAAGACAACATCGAATACATCGACCATCTCGTTGGCAATCTCCTCAACGCCCTCGACCAATCCGGCCAACGCGAAAACACCATCGTCATGTTCACCGGCGACAACGGATCAGGATACCCAGTCGGAGTCACAGCCTCCAATCCACATCTTCGCCGTGTCGGATCAACATCTAGGTGGAGCAACTACAAAGAAATTCTTTTGGAACCCGGAGAGAAAACTCCCACCACACTAAAAAGAGGAACAATCACCGTGCAAGAAGGCCCTCTCACCGAAACCGATTATGGGGATGTCCCCGGACGCAAAAACCGCATGCTGCGCGATGGCACCGGCGTCCCCTGCGTCATGGACTGGCCCATGTTTCGAAGGGCCTACGACAAGACCGGTCACCGCCACAACGACCTCATTGATTTTTCCGACTTCTTCGCCACGATTCTCGAAGTCGCAGGAACAGAAGTCGACTACGCAATCGACGGCATCTCGTTCGCACCCCGCCTTCGTGGAGAAGCCAAACACAAACGCGAATTCATCTTCTGCCACTACTGGGCTGCCGGTCGCGATCCCAAAAAAGCCCGCGACGCCATCCACGACAGCAAATACAAACTCTACAACGATGGCCGATTCTACGACATCACCAAAGACTCCGACGAACTCAAACCCCTCGACCCAAAAAATGCTTCTCCGGAAGCAACCGCCGCTCACTCCCACCTGAAAAACCATTACAAAAAAGTTCGCGGCTTCACCCCCAACATCAAAGTCGCCCCTTCCAAACGCTTCCCAACCAAACCCGAGACAAGCGCTCCCCCACGCCAACCGAACGTCGTCCTCATCTATTCCGACGACCAAGGCTACGGCGACGTTGGTTACCATGGCTACAAAGACATCCTCACCCCAAACATCGACCGACTTGCCAAAGAAGGGACCAGTTTCTCTCAAGGATATGTCTCCGCCTCAGTCTGCGGCCCCTCCCGCTGCGGACTTCTCACCGGCGTCTACCAACAACGACTCGGCGTCTACGGGAACTACGACAAAGGAGGCGTGCCAACCACACAACCTCTCATCTTCGAACTCCTCAAAAAACAAGGGTACCAAACAGGCGCTGTCGGGAAATGGCACGTCGGTGGAGCCACTGACGACCTTCGCCCTAACAATCGGGGAGTCGAATTCTTCTACGGCTTCCTCTTCGGTGCCCACGACTATTACCGCTCGTCCACTAATCCCAACTTTAAGAAAAAAAGCGAATGGCCCATTCTCCGCAACGAGCAGATTGAACCTCCCATTCAGGATTCCAGAGGTTACCTTACCGAGATGTTCACTCGCGAAGCCGTCGACTTCATCGAAAAAGCCAGTCCCGACAAACCCCTCTTCCTCTATCTCGCTTACAACGCCGTCCATCACCCTTGGGATGTGCCGCAACCCTACCTCGATCGCGTCGCCCATCTCGACACCCACGATGAAAGAAAGCTCTTCGCCGGGATGGTCCTTGCCCTCGACGATGGAGTTGGCGCCGTCATGAAAGCTCTTGAGAAAAAAGGAATCGCCGACGACACCCTTGTCATCTTCATGAGTGACAACGGCTCCCCTCGCGGCCAAGGAATCAAGCAGCCGAAACAAAAGAAGCGCGGCCAATGCACCATGTCCAATCCCGGTCCATTCAATGGCTTCAAAGGTGACACCTACGAAGGTGGGATTCGCGTCCCCATGGTTATGCGCTGGCCGGATCATATCCCTGCGAGAACATCCTACCCCCACCCTGTCCTCAACCTCGATCTCGTCTCCACCATCATGGCGCGAAGCAATGTCACCAAACCTCACAAAGGTCTCGACTTCGATGGAGTCGATCTTCTCCCTCACCTCGACGGTTCAAATCCAGCCCGCCCCCACGAGACCCTCTACTGGCGACGCGGCGATGACTACGCCATTCGAAAGGGCGACTGGAAACTCGCATGGAATGACCAAGCAAGCTCGGGGCAAATCGAACTCTTCGATCTCAAGAACGATCCCGGCGAATGGAAAAACCTCGCCTCCACCAACTCAAAAAAGGCGCAGGAACTTCAAGACCTTTTCGATACCTGGGATTCCGCGCTCCCTGACAACCAAGGAGGTAAAAACCCCAAGAACCGCAACAGCAAGTTCGCCGAAGGCCATCGAATCAAAGTTGCCGAATTCAACTCCGCCATCTCGCCACCCGAACCACGGGGCCCTGGTCGATCACTCAAAGAACAGCTCACACAATCCAAAGCACGTGCCGCCAAGTCCGGCAAAAAATTCGACCCTCAACGCACCACCCGTTGGTTCAACGCCAAAGATCTCAACAAGGACGGAGCCCTCGACAAAAAGGAACTCGCCACTAAAGCCCCTGTCGATTGGAATCAGTAAACGCTCAAAGCCCCGGCAACCACGCCAGGACTTCAGCTCAAAAATCTAATCCAAAAACACCATGCCCCGTCACCATTTCCTCTCCCTCTTCGCTGTCGTAGTATCCCAAATCACGCCTGCTCACTCCGCCGAGAAACCCAACTTCGTTCTCATCATGTGCGACGACCTCGGTTGGGCTGATGTTGGCTTTAACGGAGGCAAACACATCCGCACTCCCAATCTCGACAAGATGGCGGCCAACGGACTGACCCTTTCCCGCTTCTACGCGCAGGCCCCGGTCTGCTCTCCCACCCGGGCCTCCATCGTCACGGGAAGACATCACGACCGCACCGGCATCTACACCGCGAACAACGGCCACCTCCGCAAAGGCGAATTTACGATCTACGAAGCCCTCGCATCCAAAGGATATGCCACCGGCCACTTTGGAAAATGGCACATGGGAACTCTCACCACCAAAGTCACCGAATCCAACCGTGGGGCCAAATCAAAGAAGGACTTTTCACCACCTTGGCACCATGCCATCGACACCACCTTTGCAACTGAAGCCAAAGTGCCCACTTACGACGCGATGTGGAAACCGGTCGGAAAAGGAAAGTCAGCCTCCGACTTCACCTCTCCTTCCAAGAATGGCTGGCACGCCATCCCTGAAGGTGGAAAGCGAACTCTCTACGGCACACACTACTGGACGGGACTCGACGCCATGGTCGCGCCCGAGTCCAAAGACCTCCTCGGTGACGACTCCAAGGTCATTGTCGATCATACCCTCGACTTCATCTCCAAGAACAAAGAGCAACCCTTCGTTGCCATCGTCTGGTTTCATGCCCCCCACCTTCCCGTTGTCGCCAGCAAGGAAGACGCCGGAAGCTATGACGACGGCAAGACCACCAGCTTCCAACAAAACTACTACGGCTGCGTCACTGCTCTCGACCGCGCCGTCGGACGCGTCCGCGAAAGCCTTCGCGAACACGGCCTCGCCGAAAATACCCTAGTCACATTTTGTTCCGACAACGGACCCGAAGGAAAAGACGGAGCTCCCGGCCAACAAGGGCCATTTCGTGGCCGCAAGCGCAGCCTTTACGAAGGCGGCGTTCGTGTCCCAAGCCTAATCGAATGGCCCGCCAAAATCAAAGCTGGTTCGACCAGTGACATGGCCACTTGCACCGTCGATTACCTGCCCACTATTCTTAAAATCACTGGAATCGAAATGCCCGACGATCGACCGCTCGATGGTGTCAATCTCGTCCCCTTAATCGAAGGCAAAGCGAGCAAACGCTCCAAGCCTCTGGGCTTTCACATCAAAGGACAAGCGGCCTGGCACGATGACTCGCTCAAAGCTTATCGTAGCACCAAATCCAAAAAATGGGAACTCTACGACCTCGCCACCGACCCCGGAGAAACCAAAAACCTCGCCGCCGAAAAAAAAGCACAGCTCAAGAAAATGA
>JBDNAG010000076.1:0-23329 GCA_039768565.1 Akkermansiaceae bacterium
CCAACGCGGAGGGGTGGCAGAGTCTGGTTTAATGCACCGGTCTTGAAAACCGACGTAGCGCAAGCTACCGAGGGTTCGAATCCCTCCCCCTCCGCCACTATTTTCCTTTATTCTATAAAGATTTGAGCGCTCTCGTAACCGAGAGCGCTTTTTTTTAATTTCGCACCAAAAGGTATGCAAATACCCCCAAATCACCCTCTTTTGAGCAACAAGTTTTTCATGATACCGCTGAGGTTCAAGATCTGTGGCCCCATCTATCCGTATTGAGCGCGACTTCGCCCTATAAAAACACTCTGCTTGTAGTCTGACGGTCGAAAAAACCGACGTTCTTAACTCCGTAAAAGGAATAGAATCTTATAAATTAACCTAATATTTCCTAACCCTCCCCCCCATCAGCTTTTGAGTCTTCGATTTCTCATCCTCCGTAAACACGGGCTTTTCCCAACACAACATGTCTCGCCATGAAATCCTCTATTGGTAGCACTCTATTGGTAACACTATTCGTGATTGGAGCGTTGTAGGCTGAATCAGGTTCCTGGCTTTCGATTTTGGCTTTATCCAAGTCCAATTCTTCAGGTTAGGCGATTTTAAGAGCCTAGCTCAGAGATTACTACCACTGCACCGTAGCAAGCCACCCAATAGGGTGACTGTCACAAGTCCACCGGATTCCTGCCGCGGTATCGGAGCCTCTGAACTTCCCTCGCCTTTTATTTCCCCCTCGGTAGAACCCTCTCCCCGGGGGCAAGAATCACCTTCCTCTTTCACTCCCGCCCCAATCCCTTTAATGGCGTCCAAAGGACCTCAATTTCAAAAGCAATTCCGAGCTATTCACTTTCTACTTGTGCCTGACCTCTCGCCTTGGCATCGCTTCTCCATGAAATTCAATCAAGTCACCGCGGAAGCAAAAGCCAATGTCTATTTCGATGGAAAGGTGATTTCACACACCATTATCATGCCCGATGAAAGCAAGAAAACTCTCGGAGTGATTCTCCCCGGTTCCTACCATTTCGGCACCGAAGCCGCCGAACGTATGGACATCGTCGGAGGCTCCTGCGAAGTGACCCTTGATTGCTCGGAAGATCGTCAGTCAGTCGAATGCGATTCCTCTTTCGAAGTTCCCGCCAACTCCGGTTTCACCATCCACGTTGCAGGCGAGCCCTGCCACTACGTTTGCTCATTCCTTTCCTGATTTGGGTGAGACCAGCCAAAGACGCCCAAACGATCCACGCATCGACGTTGGCCGAATTACAACAAACTGGACCGGAATTTAGCGATAGCTCTTTCGATCAAACCTGTTTCGGGAGATTCCCAAACAAAGCGATCTCTTTGAAGAGTTCGACGTGATCGATGGCGATTTCAGTCTGCTGATCAGCGTGAAGAAGCTCATCAAAGACGTTGGAAAACTGCTCTAAAATTTCGGGCGGCATACCATTCGCCCCTCGCACCACCATATTCCAAGTGAGTAGCAACCTAACCTCGTCCTCCACACCACAGACTAATTTAACCACCGTATGCCGAGAATCGGCTTCGATTTTGTTATAAAGCTCACGAACAGATTCTTCGCGCCCTTCAAGGATCTGAAGAATACGATCCTCGTTCACCACCAGAAGACCAGTCACGTCCCGTTCGTTATTAGCTGCGACCGACTTGCTCTCGATGTTGTCAAAGTCAGCATCCGTGAATGGCTTTGTCGGCTTGCTCAGGTAAGTCAGGCGGAAAATAGGGTATTCTTCCTCCTTCTGAATGGTCTCCCACAAAAGGCTCATGCGCGATAGTTCATCTGACATGGCCTGAGATTGGCATAACCGGGATCTGACGGCTAGCAAATTGCCTTTCAGCCGACCGGTGAGAATCGTCAGAATCTTTTGTAATGGGCAGGATTTTCCCATCAGCTACGATGTTGCCATGAATCAACCCCCACAATCCCCTCAACACCCCCCGTCCCATCCTTCCGGCGTTCCCGATGCCGAACGTCAATGGGGCATGTTCTCCCACCTTTCGGCATTCTCAGCATGTGTGGGAGTACCGTTCGGAAATATCCTAGGACCTCTGGTCATGTTTCTGATCAAAAAGGACGAATATCGCTTTGGTAGAGATCAAGCCAAAGAGGCCTTAAACTTTAATATCTCCTGCACTCTTTACGGGCTCATCGCCCTTTTCCTTTGCCTCGTCGTCGTGGGCATCTTTCTCTTGATTGGACTCGGCATTTTCTGGCTCATCGTCACAGTCATTGGTGCCGTGAAATCAAACGAAGGAGAATTTTACCGTTATCCTCTCTGCATCCGCTTTGTGAGCTAGCAGCTTGGCCCTGTTACTGCTTAAAAGCCCTCATGCGCGTCCTCATTGCCAACGATAAGTTCAAGGGATCACTCCCGGCACTCGAAGTCGCCCAAGCGATGCAGGATGGACTACCGTCCAATTGCGAGGTCGACCTCTGCCCCATCGCCGATGGTGGGGAAGGTTTCACCGCCACCATGCTCGCTGCACTGGGCGGTCGATGGACGGAATGCGATACCGTCGACGCCCTCCACCGCCCTATTAAAGCACGCTACGTCATCACCGATACCGGGCTCGCCGTCATGGAGATGGCCTCGGCCTCGGGCTTTGAACTCATCCCGGAAAATGATCGCGACATTCTTCAGTCATCCACTTATGGAACCGGTTTGTTGATCCGACATGCCGCCGGACAAAAAAACGTCGAACGTATCCTCATTGGGATCGGAGGATCCGCCACCAACGACGGCGGAGTAGGAATGGCCGATGCTCTCGGCGTCCTAATGCTAGACTCCGAAGAAGAACCTCTCTCCCCCTGCCCCGCCGGACTCGACAAGCTCGCCATCATCGATCGCGACCAACTTATCAGCCTCCCTCCCATCGATGTCGCCTGCGATGTTGATAATCCCGTCCTCGGGCCCAACGGAGCAACCGCAATTTTTGGCCCACAAAAAGGAGCAACCGAAGCCGATCAAGAAACCCTTGAAGCCTCCCTCGCTCATCTCATCAAAATCACCGGAGCCCTGGACCTCGCCGAAAAGCCCGGCGCCGGAGCAGCCGGTGGCCTCGGCTTCGGCCTGATGCATTTCCTCGGGGCAGAACTTCATCCCGGTTTCGATCTTGTTTCGAGAGCCCTCGATCTGCCCTCGCGCATCGAACAAGCCGACCTCGTAATCACCGGCGAAGGATCTCTCGACGCCCAATCACTTTCTGGAAAAGGTCCCGTTGGCATCGCCCGGCTCGCCAACGATCTCGGAACACCTGCCCTCGCCATTGCCGGGCATATTTCCGACGAAGTCCGCCAATCAGGTCTCTTCGAACAGTGCGCAGCGCTCACCGACTTTGACCTTCCGCTCGAAACCCTGATGATGGACACCGCAGCCCTTCTCACGCGCAAAGTTCGTGAGCTAAGTGACTTGCTCCCCCTGCACGGACAGGGTTAGCTCACTCCAACATGAGCAAAGCAGTTCTTCTCTTCTCCGGACAAGGCGCCCAAAAAGTGGGCATGGGCCAAGACCTCGTCGAAGCCTATCCGACCGCCAAGGCACTCTTCGAAAAAGCAGACTCCGTCCTCGGACGGCCTCTCACAGACATAATGTTTAACGGACCTACCGAAGATCTGACCCGCACCGGAAATTGCCAACCAGCCCTCTTTTTACACGGCCTGGCCCTTCTCGAAGTTCTTCGCGAAAAGGTACCTTCACTCGAGCCCGCCGCCGCCGCCGGACTTTCCCTCGGAGAAATGACCGCTCATTGTGCCGCCGGAACTTTCACCTTTGAAGAAGGCCTTAAGCTCGTCGCCCGACGCGGAGAGCTTATGGACGAAGCCTGCGAAGCTAATCCCGGCACGATGGCCGCCATGATCGGTGGAGCCAACGAAGATGTCGCCCGCCTCGCGGCCGATTGCGATGTCGACGTTGCCAACCTCAACTGCCCCGGACAAACCGTTCTCTCCGGCAAGGAAGAAGGCATCGACGCTGCCGTTTCGAAAGCCAAGGAATACGGACTTCGCATGGGCAAAAAGCTCAAAGTTGCCGGAGCCTACCACTCCCGCCTCATGGCCGGTGCCCAGGACCAGCTCGGCAAAGCCCTTGCTGCCACCACTTTCAACAATCCAAAAATCCCCGTTGTCTCAAACTTTCTTGCCCAGCCCGCCGAAGGCCCCGACGCCATCCGTGCCTCACTAAAAGATCAGGTCACCGGATCGGTTCGCTGGATCGAGTCCATTCACTCACTTCGCGAACAAGGTCACGACCTCTTCATCGAGCTCGGACCGGGTAAAGTCCTGGCTGGATTCATGAGCCGAATCGACAAGGAAGCCCATATTATTTCCATCGAAGACGCCGAATCTTTGGAGGCAGCTGTCGCTGAACTTTCCTGAATCAAAAAAAGTGCGCTTTAGGACAAATTAGTTCTTGTTCCAACCGGTCGCTCGTACTAGCTTCCCGCCGTCCTAGCCGGCAATGCGGAGCGGTAGCTCAGTTGGTTAGAGCGCCGGCCTGTCACGCCGGAGGTCGCGGGTTCGAGTCCCGTCCGCTCCGCCACTTTTTCTAAAGTGTATTGCCACTTCACAGAGCTCTCCACACCGGAGAGTTTTTTTATGTCCTCGAACGAACGGGATCTAATTCGCAAATTTTGGACGACACAGGATGAGTCATTCAATTATTTCCAGCGGCCGCGAAAAGTGTTAAAATACCCATACACACGAATATGCTCGAAGATTTTTTTTCCTTAAATCCCTCTCTTAAGATCTGTGGCGTCACATCTCTTGAAGACGCCGAACGCCTTGCCGAACTTGAGGTTGCCGCGCTTGGATTTAACTTTTGGCCCTCTTCAAAACGATATTGCTCGCCGGAAGATGCTTCGACCATCGCCTCCCATGTCGCTGGCGACATCGTCCGTGTTGGAGTTTTCGTGAATAACTCCCGGCCTCTCGCGATCGAACTCGTCGACGAATGCCTCATTGATGTCGTTCAACTCCACGGCGATGAAAACGAGGAAGACATTCGCTTTTTCCTCGATCAAGGGGTTCCGGTGATCAGAGCAGTTTCAGCAGATCACCTCCCGGACTACGAACTTCCCTCCAGCAACTTCGCCCTGCTCATCGACACCCCTGCCGGAAAGGACTACGGTGGCACCGGGAAAGTCTTTGATTGGTCCATCGCCCGGGATTTCGCGCTTAAACACCCCGGGATCCCAGTTCTCCTCGCCGGAGGGATTAATCCTAGTAATGCGGCAGAGGCACTTGCCACAGTGAAACCGGCTGCTCTTGATGTAGCCAGCGGTGCCGAAACATCACCCGGACAAAAAGATTTCAAAAAGATTCAAGCTCTTCTGAAGACCCTCTGATGAATGCCCTTCTCGTTTTTCTGGGCGGCGGACTCGGCTCACTCGCTCGCTACGGACTCTCCTCCGGAGTCCAATCTCTGGCAAACAACACTTCGCTCCAGCGATTCCCGGCCGGTATATTGGTTTGCAACCTCCTTGGCTGCTTCCTGATTGGCTGCCTTTTTGGGTATTTTACCGGGAAAACCGCGCCTAACTGGGTCTTCCCTTTCCTCGCAACCGGATTCCTTGGTGGATTCACCACCTTTTCAACCTTCGCCCGGGACACTCACTCGCTCTGGACCACCGGCCTGACCCACTTCGCGATCTTAAAGGTCATTCTTTCCATCGTCCTAGGGCTGATATCCGTCATTGTCGGAATCAAACTGACCCACTCTCCTTGAGCAACTTGACCATTTTCACATGCGGAAGGCCGATTTCCTCAAAGAGATCTCCCTCCCTAACGTAATCCAAAGCGTCGTAGAACCCCGCCACTTCAAGCCTAGCATGAAGCTCAAATCCCTTTGCTCCTTCCATCGCGAGCAAACTTTCAATGCCAGCCATCAAAATCCGCCCCAGCCCGCGTCCCTGATGTGAATGAGCCACCGCGATCTGACGAAGCTTGGAAAGGCCGGATTTTAAAGCGGAAATAACAACCGTACCGACAAGCTCCCCATTTAGATAAAGTCCAAAATGTCGGTCCAACTGATCCGCTTTACCTTCGGCTTCGGTCCAATCTAGACCCAGCGGCTTGCGAAGTTCGGCGAACCTCAATCCACGTAATTTCCGATAATCAACAGACCCCACTAGACTCTCCCGTAGCTCGCAATCCTCAATTCCACCCAAAATCATCGTCATGACGGGACACAAGATGACCGCACCTTCAGTTTTCCGTCGACAAAAAAGGCTAGGATCTGCATTCCCTTCCTTTGCAGAAGATACAACAATCTTCCCTATCACTTCAAGATCAAGCGCCCTTTGTGTTGGCTCACTATGTCAATAATATCGCCACCGCGGTCGGTCTCCAGCGCATAAAGATACCACCCCCATTCCTTATCATAGAAAAAAGTTCTGGTCATTGTGACCCTGCGGCGCCGTCCGTCCATGATCTCCGGAGCGATGTAAGTCACACAGACCCCTCCGAGAAGCGTGGTTGTGGCATCCATTTTGCGCTCCACGGGGTGAATTGGCCCGATGGTGATTTCGGCCTGACGGATCTGGTTGGCTTCCGAAATTAACTCGGCCGCAAGATCTCTCGAGATCTGCTGGGCAACTGCCCCCGATGAAAAAACAAGACCTAAAATGGCCACCAAAAGAGATGATCTTTTACGCATAGTCGCCATTAGACCTACAGAATCGCAGAAAATTCACCAATTCCGACTTTTCATTCTAGCAATAAGTTCCACTTGGCAATTCCCCCCGCTCAACCATATTCTCCCGACCGCTCAGGGGGGCATGACATCTGCTCACCCTTCCACGACTTTCCGACCATGAAATTCTATCATCCTCGTCACACCCCCGATTCCTCTGATACTCTTCACCAATGGGACAATGAAACCGCCAACTGTGGAATGGGAGCCATTGCCAATCTCCGTGGAGAGAAGTCCTACGATATTCTCGACTACGCCCTGACCTCGGTCTGCAACATGACCCACCGGGGCGCTGTCGACGCTGATATGAAGACCGGAGATGGATCTGGTATCCTTTGCCAAATTCCACGGCCTCTCTTCGCGAAAGCCGCCGAAAGATTTGGCTTCACCGGCTCGGCCGACGATCTCGGGGTAGGCGTCTTCTTCCTTCCAGAGGGAACAGCGGCCAATATCAAATCCTTTACCGAATCCGTCCTGACCCGGCGAAATGTCCCATTCTTGGGATGGCGCGAAGTTCCAGTCCGCCCGGACGAACTTGGTGAACTGGCCCGCATCACACAACCTGAGATTACCCATCTCATCGTCAGCCGTCCTGCTGATGCCGATGCCGACCACTTCGAACGTCTCCTCTACCTTGTTCGACGCGAGGTCGAACGGGAATTTAAAGACGAGGCTGCTTTCTATATCCCCACTCTTTCCAGCCGTCTCATCAGCTACAAAGGGCTCGCCATGCCCGCGACTTTGCGAGCGTTTTACAGTGACCTCCAGGATTCCGATTTTCAAACTGGCATCTCACTCTACCACCAGCGATTCTCCACAAACACCTTCCCTGCCTGGCCACTCGGACAACCTTTCCGCATGATGTGCCATAATGGTGAAATCAATACAGTGCGTGGCAACCGCAACTGGATGAGATCCCGTGAGGAATTCTTCAGCTCCGAACTCTGGGGCGATGATATCGATCTCATCAAAAACCTCATGGAAGACGGGGAATCCGACTCAGCCTCGCTGGACCACGCTCTCGAGCTTTTGGTCCTCTCAGGCCGCCGCCTTGAGCACGCCATGCGTATGCTCGTGCCTCCCGCCTTTCGCCATGATCCCGATCTCACCGAAGAGGAACGTGCGTTTTATAATTACATTCGCTCGTTCTCCGAACCTTGGGACGGACCTGCCGGACTTTGCTTCACCGACGGCCGCACTCTTTGCGCCAGCCTTGATCGCAACGGCCTCCGTCCCTCCCGCTTCACACTCACCGAAGATGGACTCCTTTATATCGGATCCGAATCCGGTGCAGTTGTTCTTCCTGACGAGAAAATTATCCGTCGCGGCCGCCTCGGCCCCGGACAGATGCTCTCCGCCAATACCGAAACCGGCGAAGTTCTTTACGACAAAGAGATTCGCGAGCAGCTTGCTTCGCAGAAGCCTTATGCGAAATGGATCGACGAAAATCGCGTTGAACTCAAGGACTTTACCGATCCCTCGGCACATGTTCCGACTCTGGAAGTCGAGCCTCTCGAACTCTCCCGCCAGCAGGTCACCCACGGTGTCACTGCCGAGGATTTGGACATGGTTTTCCCTCCCATGATCAAGGGAGCACAAGAGGCGGTTTTTTCCATGGGAGATGACATCCCTCTGGCACCTCTCTCCCGCTACCCGCGCCTCCTCTTCACCTACTTCAAGCAACTTTTCGCGCAGGTAACCAACCCACCCATCGATCCAATTCGAGAGTGGGCCGTCATGACTCTGGGTGCCGGACTTGGAGCAGAACGCAACCTACTCTCCGAAACCTCTAAGCATGCCCGCATTCTGAGCCTGGGATCCGCGCTTCTTTACGAGCAGGAACTTGAAACCCTCGTCAAGCGTAAGGAGCATGGCTTCTCTACCCAGGTCATCAACACCACCTGGCCTGTTGACGAAGGCGAGGCGGGTATGAAAAAGGCTCTCGATCGTATTTGCACCGAGGCCGAGGAAGCCGTGAACAACAAGGTTGAAATCCTTGTTCTCTCGGACCGCGCCACATCGGCGGAACGCGTGCCCATCCCTTCTCTTCTTGCCACCGGTTCGGTTCACCATCACCTCAATCGTTGCCGCAAGCGTCTCCGAGCCTCACTTGTAATCGACACCGGAGAAGCACGAGACACCCATCAGATCGCCTGCCTCTTCGGATTTGGAGCCACCGCGGTTTGCCCCCACCTTGGATACGCCACCGTCCGACAGGTCGTAGCTACTGACACCAAGAACAAGCTTGGCGAGGATATGACCCCAGAACTTGCGATGTCGAACTACCGCAAAGCCCTTGAAAAAGGTATCCTCAAGATCATGTCCAAAATGGGTATCTCCGTCCTCAACTCCTATCAGGGAGCTCAAATTTTTGAGGCCCTCGGAGTTGGCAAGGAAGTGGTAAACTATGCCTTCACCGGAGTTCACTCACGCATCGGCGGTGTTGGCTTCGAAGAAATTGCCGAGGAATCACTCGTGCGCCACCGCGCCGCTTTCGAGACTGAAGTCGAAAAGAACATGACCCTCAACCTTGGCGATCCCGGCTACAACCGTTACCGCAAATCCGGCGAAACCCACGCGCTCACGACCGACGTTATCAAAAACTTTCATACCTTCGTCCGCGATGGCAAAAAGGAAGATTACGACGACTACGTAAAAGTGACTCTCGCCAATGATCCCATCACGATCAAAGACATCCTCGATTTCAAGGTCCCTGCTTCCGGCGTCCCGCTTGAGGAAGTCGAACCCGCGGAAGAAATCGTAAAGCGATTCACAACCGCAGCTATGTCCATGGGAGCGCTCTCACCCGAGGCTCACGAGACCCTCGCCATCGCCATGAATCGAATCGGCGGCAAGTCTGACTCCGGCGAGGGCGGCGAAGATCCGCGCCGCTTTAAGCCATATCCGAATGGCGACTTTGCCCGATCCTACATCAAGCAGATCGCCAGTGGTCGCTTTGGAGTTTCGGCCCACTACCTCGTGAATGCCGACGAGCTGGAAATCAAGATGGCACAAGGAGCCAAACCCGGCGAAGGTGGCCAGCTTCCCGGACATAAGGTCAATGCCCTGATCGCCAGACTGCGAAACACGCAGCCCGGGGTTCAGTTAATCTCCCCTCCTCCACACCACGACATCTATTCAATCGAAGACTTGGCCCAACTCATTCACGACCTCAAGGAAGTGAACCCGCGCGCCAAGGTCACCGTCAAACTCGTCGCCGAATCCGGCGTCGGCACCGTGGCTGCCGGCTGCGCCAAAGCCAGTGCTGATAACGTCCTCATTTCTGGTCATGATGGCGGGACTGCAGCTTCACCGCTATCAAGCACGAAACACGCCGGACTCCCATGGGAACTTGGTATCTCCGAGGCCCACCAGGTTCTCATGATGAACAAGCTCCGCAACAACATCACTCTCCGCACCGACGGTGGCTTGCGAACCGGGCGCGATGTTGTCATCGCCGCCATCCTTGGAGCAGAACAGATGAACTTTGGAACCATCGCGATGATTGCCATGGGTTGTGTTTACGTTAGAAAATGCCATCTCAACAACTGCCCCGTTGGAGTGGCCACCACCAATCCAAAGTGGCGGGCCAAGTTCAAAGGGTCACCCGATCACGTCGTTAACTTCATGATGGGAGTAGCTGAAGAAGCCCGCGAAATCATGGCAAGCCTTGGAGTTCGTTCAATGGATGATTTGATTGGCCGCCCGCAGAAATTCCTCGCGCAACGCGAAGTTCCAGATCACCCGAAGGCCAACACCCTCGACTTGAAAAAGGTTCTCACCGACAAGGCCGACGAAGATGCTATTCGCACCTGCACCCAGGACCGCAACGATGGCATCCACAAGCCGGCCTTGGATCTCGAAATCCTCAAGGACCTGGCCGCTCACACCGGAACCGAAGAGGAAGAAAACCCAACTGCCGGCCTCATGGACCGGGGGCCGTTCACCAAGGAATATGAAGTCGTCAACACGGATCGTAATATTGGAACCCGCACCGCCGGGCGTGTTGCCGAAATCTACGAAAACCACGGACTTCCGGCTGATAGCATTGACCTGACGTTCCGCGGCTCCGCCGGACAATCTTTCGGAACCTTCCTATGCAGTGGAATCAAACTCACCCTTATCGGTGAAGGAAACGACTATGTTGGCAAGGGCATGAGCAATGGTGAAATCATCGTTCGCCCGCCGGATGTTATGAATTCGGACTTCATCGCTGCAAAAAATTCCATCGTCGGAAACACCTGCCTCTATGGTGCCACCGGCGGTAAACTCTTCGTCAATGGACGGGCTGGCGAACGCTTCTGCGTCCGAAACTCCGGTTCGACCTCGGTCGTTGAAGGAGTCGGCGATCACGGCTGCGAATACATGACCAATGGAATTACTGTTATTCTGGGAATGACCGGGAAAAACTTCGGTGCCGGAATGTCCGGAGGAACAGCCTACATTTACGATATCGATGGCATGTTCCAGAGCCGACTCAATCCAGAAATGGTCGTCGCCCGCCCCGTCAAGCGCGAGCAGGATATCGCCGAGGTCAAGTCGCTCATCGAAGAGCATGCTGGAAAGACCGATTCACCAAATGCCAAAGAGCTTCTGGACAACTGGGAAACCACTCTCACCAAGCTCATCCGTGTCATCGCCAAAGAAAAATACGATTTGGAGAAGGCCGAAGAAGAGCATGAGGCCGCGGTCGTAGTCGACTAGGGATGATCCGTCCTATTTTTAGAGGGCCACCCAAACGGGTGGCCTTTTTTTTCCCGGGATCATTTCAACAGCTAAATCCCACTCCTGCGCAAAACACTACAATCATAATTGATAGATCCGTCCGCCAGTGGCACCTGGCCACAGATCTCTATGGATTCCTTTCTACTTCAGGAAGATTAATCGCCTCCTAGAAGGCAAAGCCCCATCTTGCTTCGTCGCAGATTAAACGACCTCTTACATCTCCCTGTCGACTTCCAACTATCATATATTCAAACCAATGCAGGCCTCGCAAACCAGATACCTACTCGGAGCCTTCCATTAAGCTCGTCCGACCTGATTATTACGCTCGAAGGAAAAGATCAGATTTTTTCTCGATGACCGCATTCCAGATTGGCTGCGCTTGCCAGTGCTTCGAACAAGACACGAAGACGATGTGTTGAACCGTGCCTGAGGGAAGCGGTTGCCACGTAGGTTCGGCAGCGTGCAAAAACAGCCCTACAAATCACAAGAACGACCAATGGTCTTCCACCGGCTTTAAGTCAGGCTAATTTAGCAGAGAGTCAGATCGTGCTAAAAATGCGGGTGACAGGGCGTCCCAAAGCGCAAGATCAAAAACCAGCTTGATGCTGGCGAAGTATATCAAAACAAGAACCAAGCTACCCATCATTAGTCCGCCCATAACCGCCCGGACGGATCGTCTAGCGATCCAGCCATGTCAGACGACGAGTGACTAAATCCCAATAAAGAGCATAAAAATACTGATCAGTAGGGTATCATCAGCATTGATTTGAAAACCCTCCCTAATTGTTGTTTCGCCCGCCACATAATAAAAAAACCGTCATCATGTTACCTGAATGCTCGTTGGCATTTTGATCGGGCGGTCATCAGAAAATTGATCGTCTTGCCGAATCGAATTTTTCAGCTACCACTGAGGCTTCTCTCAAAAAGCTATTGATTATGTCAAATTTTGAACTCGTCGGACTGCTCCTTTCCATCGCCGCTATTTTGGGATACCTCAATGTCCGCTATATCAAGCTGCCTACCACCATCGGCATCATGCTACTCAGCCTTGTGGCTTCCCTACTCATGATTGGCTTGGGGCTCTTTGCTCCTGGAATCTCCGATTGGGCGGAGAGTCTGGTTGGACAAATCGAATTTCAAACGGTGCTGCTTGACGTCATGCTGAGTTACCTGCTTTACGCCGGAGCCCTGCATGTGAAACTCTCCGATCTTAAGGCCCAGCGATGGCCAATTGCCATCATGGCAACGGTCGGGGTCCTCTTCTCGACCTTTTTGGTGGGCGTGGGCTCGTATTACCTCTTCGCACTCTTCGGATTCGAGGTGAAATTCATCTATTGTTTGCTGTTTGGAGCCTTGATCTCACCAACCGACCCAGTCGCAGTTTTGGGTATTCTGAAGAAAGCCAAAGTCGCAAAAAGTCTTGAGACTAAAATCACAGGGGAATCCCTCTTTAACGATGGAGTAGGCGTGGTAATTTTCCTCGCTATTCTCTCGATCGCGACAGGGTCAGGCGAATTCTCCCTCGCCTCGATCGGCAAATTATTTGGAGTGGAAGTCTTGGGTGGCCTAGCGCTCGGAGCCGGACTTGGTTGGCTGAGTTACTTTCTCCTGTGCAGGATCGATAATTATCAGGTTGAGGTTTTGATCACGCTGGCTGTCGTCACCGGCGGTTACGCCTTTGCTTCTAGCCTTCATGTCTCAGGCCCTTTGGCGATGGTCGTGGCGGGATTGATGACTGGAAATCAGGGACGTGCCCTTGCGATGTCTGACAGCACCCGACGTCATCTAGATCTGTTTTGGGAACTCATCGATGAGATTTTAAACGCCCTTCTTTTTGCCCTAATCGGGCTGGAGCTTCTCGTGGTGGCTGATCAATTTTCCATTAAGACGTTTGTTCTTGGAATTCTGGCCATCGTCATGGTCCTGACATGCCGGGCAGTTTCGATTTCCCTACCCATTCTTGGCCTGAAATATTTTCGGAGCTTTGACAAGGGAACGATCCCAATGCTGACATGGGGAGGTCTCCGAGGAGGGATTTCAGTAGCACTTGCTCTATCCCTGCCTGCAGGGGAAGGCAGGGAGTTGTTCCTCAAGATCACCTACATGATTGTGATTTTCTCGATTGCCGTCCAAGGGCTCACAGTCGGCAAACTCTATCGGAGAATCTCAAGTAGGGGTTAAAGGTCACGTTCACCACTCAGGTGGTGGCCCTCACAATCCTCTCGACGCCCCCAGCCAAATCCGCCATGAACTTGTGGATCTCCAATGATCCGGTCGTTTTTCATCCTTCTGTTCCTTGGCCCACTTTGGGCCCAACAACCAAATATCGTCGTAATCATCTCTGACGATGCCGGATATGCCGACTGGGGATTCATGGATGACTATCTCCAGAATCTCAATCCCGGACAGACCAAATCGGTAGTACCCACCCCCAACCTCGATGCCTTGCGTCAACGAGGAACCCTCCTCACCAATGCCTACACCGCAGCAGTCTGTTCCCCATCCCGCGCCGCAATAGTCACTGGTTCCTACCAGCAACGAATTGGCTACGAATACAATATTAACAACTTGATGGGCGCTAACGATGTCGATGGCCTCTCTCCTGATACTACAACCATCTTCGATCGCATGAAGTCCGAAGGCTACATCACCGGCGTGGTGGGCAAATGGCATCTCGGCGCAAGAGCCAATGACAACGGACTCGGCAACCGACCCGAGAACCAAGGAGTCGATGAATTTTTTGGAATTTGGAAGGGCTCCCGAAACTACACCATCGGTGCTGTGAGCGGATCAGGAACTCTCCGCGAGACTATCGCTTCTCCCTTTTCCGACACGGTGCTCGAGACAACCCCACCCTGGAACACCACCAATAATTACGTCACCAATGCCTTTGGACAAGGAGCCGTGAACTTTATTGAACGGCACCATGCAGATGCCGATCCCTTTTTTCTCTACGTTTCTTTCACCGCTCCCCACTCCCCCATTGGCCCCTCACCGGATATTAATGATCCACGCCTAGCTACCTTATCAGGAACCCGGAAAAACTACGCTTCTATGGTTCTCACCATGGATAAGGAAATTGGAAACATCCTTAGCTCTCTTGAAGATCCTACAGGCGATGGCTCGATCTCGCTTACAGACAACACTCTTGTCATCTTCATCAATGATAACGGTGGCGCCTCTAGCATCGGAGCTGACAACACGCCGTTCCGGGATTTTAAAGGCTCTATTTTTGAAGGAGGAACCCGGGTACCCATGATCATCGCCGGCAGCGGCCTACCTGAAAATGCCACTTTTCACTCTCCGATTCACTCCATCGATATTCTGCCCACGTGTCTCGATGCCGCCGGTGCGATACCTCCTGCTAAGATTGATGGAGTAAGCCTTCTTCCATATCTCAACTCGACCATTCACGGAGTCCCCCACGAGGTCATCACCATTCGAAACGACACCAAGGTGAGCGTTAGAAAAGGCGACTGGAAAATCGCCAAGAATACCACCAACTCCCCCTTCCTTCTCTATGACCTTGGTGAAGACCCGAGGGAAACCACCGACCTTGCCAATTCACATCCTGAAATCGTCACAGATCTCCTCAAGGAATTCACCGCTTTCGAAACAACGATCGATAAACCACGCCATGCCGGGCTCGGAAACTCACCGGCCTCGATCAACTTGAACAATACCTTCAGACTCGCACCTCAACCCGGTTCCCAAGGAAGTTTCACCCCAAACCTAATCCTCGTGGGCGACGATCTGCGCAACGGCAACTTCAATACCGGAGGAGGCGATGGCGTCCAAACATTCGAGCAAACTCCTTCATGGGAGAATCTAGGCACCGGAACTACTTCCGAAAACTTCACTAACACCAGCCTCTCTGCGGACGGATCACGCAATGCCATTATCGCCGAAACCAGCGCCCGCGCCGCGGGTCTGGATACCGGCTACAACCTATCAAGCGGTGAAATTTTTCAAGCTGCTTTTCAATGGCGTGACGCCTCAAATTGGAACGACGCCTCGGACCTTATCGCGGTCACACTTTTCACAACCTCCAACAACATCATCACCGGAACCCGGTTCAACCTACAACAACTCGTGTCCAGATCATCCATCTCGGACTCGACCTACCAAACGGAAACCCTTCTTTATAGTCCCATCGATGCCAGCGAAGAAGGCAAGCGACTCTTTGTTGAACTTAACGCAGCCCAAACCGGAAGCGGATTTGCCCGGCTTGATGACTTCGAACTCCACCGGGGCACCCTCGGTCAAAAAGGAGAACCGTCCCCGCCCACCCTTTTGACTTGGTCGCAAGGCTCCGCTTGGATCGACCCTCAAACGAATTCGCCCGACACTCTCCTTCGCTCCGATTCCTTCCCAGGATGTGTTCTTGAGTTTCCTGTCACGATGGATTTTTCCTACGAGGCCAACAACGACCTAACTCGCATCAGCGATCTCTCGTTCATGCTCAACACCGTGCGTCTATCCGGAACTTTTGAAGGCGAATCACCAAAATCAGCCACCTTGAGCGGAAACGAACTTCTCTTCACAAACAACCTCAACAACTCATCAGCAAATCTGGATCTCGAAGCCATAGGACCCAACTTCACCTTCTTCATCGAGCAAGACTTCGTTCTCTATCACGACCTTGAAATCACTGGCGATGGCACCTCTACCTTCATTCTGGAAAGTCAAATTTCAGAATACCAACCATCCGTCGCTCTGACAAAATCCGGAACCTCCACCCTGCTGGTAAAATCCTCGCCCACCCACACCGGCCCCACCACGATTGCAGGAGGTGAAATTATTCTTGCTGAAAACGTTTCCCTTTCCTCCGCTGTCATCGTGGGTGAAAACGGAACCCTTTCCGGCAACGGGACACTAACCAATTCCCTCAGCGGACCCGGCTCAATTTCCCCAGGCCAGGGAATTGGAACGCTCACTGTTCACGATGCCTCACCAGGCAGACTTTATCTGGAAATCGATGGAACTCGGTCCGATCACCTTATTTCCACCGGAACTCTTGATCTTTCCAACACAACCCTGATTTGGTCCACAAAAAACCTGACCAAAGTCATCTATCCCATCATCAGCTATGAGGCACTCACCAATGGCTTCCGCGAAGTTAGCATCCCTCCATCCGGTTATGTTTTCGACTACCAATATCAGGGAAATCAAATCGCCCTAATTCGTTCTGATCACGCCTATCAAATTTGGTCACAACAAACCCACAACCTCTCAGGAGCCGACTCTCTTTTTGACGCAGACCCCGACCAAGACGGCATATCCAACGGACTCGAATTTTTCACAGGAAGCGATCCACGACAATTCACCAAGCCCTACCCGCTCAAAGTTTCCCGGACACTTGATTCAACCTATATTGACTTTCCCGTCGCCACCTTGGGGAAGGCACACTCCTTCCATCTTCAATCGTCCACCGATTTGATCAATTGGGGCGATCCCTTCCCTCGAGCCCAATTCACTATCGTCGGTGAAGAAGAACATTTTCACAAACCGGGCCTTGGCAGGTTTTCCCTAGGAGCAATTATCCCAATGGATCGCGTTCGTTACTTTCGTCTCATCCTTCAACCATAGAGCCCGTGCTTCGCCTTCTTTTCACCACCCTTGCTACGCCTGCTTTTGCCCTTCCGCTACCCCTCACCAACCCTGGCGGTGAAATCAACAATGGCATCGACCGGACTCTTGTTTCCGATCCTTCCGTCATCGGTTGGAAAGGCAGCGGTCAGGTCATCAATGACCGCACCGATTATGGGAATGGCGGCTGGCGGCTTTCATTCGAAGACTCGGGCGATATCCAGCAAATCACTCCCCACCTCATAAAACCAAGAGACTCCTATTCACTTTGGTTCGATGCCGCTATTTTTAGTGGGCCCACTCCTGGAGGTGATTTCATTCCCAATCTCACTCTCGTCGCCCCCGGTGTTCGCAACGGTGATTTTAACGAAGACACCTCTCCCACCGACGGCCGCAACTTCGAGGAGACTTCCTTCTGGCACAATTTGGGAATCGTCAGCCAAGCAAGCCAGGCCACCCGCTTTAATCCAGCCAACACCTCTCTCGACGGAACTCGTAATGCCGTCCTTTCTGCCAGCGGCGAACGACGCTTCGCCATCGATTCCAGCCACTCTCTCACTGGAGGGGAAGTCTTTCAGGTCACCTATCAATGGCGTGACGCCTTCAACTGGAACGCGGGCTCCAATCGTGTCCGGGTAATTCTCTTCACAACCGATGACGATACCATCACTGGAAATGAAACGATAATTCAAAGCATCGACTCCGATCTCTCTACCGTTCCGACAACCTACGAAACCCAAACCTCGCTCTTTGCCCCGGTCCCTGCCTCGGTCTCGGGTAAACGACTTTTTGCCTCCTTTCAGGCAATCAATGGAGGAGGAGGATTCGCCCGCCTTGAAAACTTCACTTTGCAACGTGGTCAGTCGACTGGCACGCCAGTTGAGCGTAACTTCACCGCCGAGCTCTATGTCGAAGAAGACGGTCTCCTTCAGACCATCGCCTCACGCACCTACGATTTTAAGTCCCCAACTGTCGGATCATGGTTCCACTATCACCTCGCTGTCCCTCCCGGAACCCTCGATGCCCACGCCGGAAAAGCTCTTGGTATTCGCTTCCGCGGAACACCCTCATCCGAGCTTAACTTCCAATCCGTCGACAACGTCCGCCTCGATTCTTGGAGCACAAACCCACCTTCCGGTGATTTCCAAATCGATTGGAACAACACACCGGATCAAGTTTGGGCCGGGCCGGGCTTTTGGGGAAACCGCCTACACGATTGGGAAGTTCGTAATGGCCGCGTCAATTGTATCCTCGGAGGCCGAGACCGCCGAACCCTGCACAAGACAAACACTACCCTTCGCGGAAACGGACAAGACTTCACCTTCTCGGTCCGCACCGCTCTACACGCCGGAACCACATCCCCCGGCGCACGGTCCGGATTCATCCTGGGGGCCGGGCCTTCACTTGACTGGCGCGGCGCTCTCCTCGTTCACGACGGCTTGGGTCGCGATTTTGGAATCTTTCTTGGCATACGCGGTGATGGTGCCGCAATCATTGAGGACATGACCACGGGCGGGACGAACCTTCTTGCGGCCGGGGAACCACAAGTCGCACTATCAAACAATACCCGACTCGATCTCACCGCTGTTTACCTTTCCGACACCGGGACCTACCAACTCACTCTCGACGCCTTCGACTTAAACAACACCTTCCGCAGCCGCGCCATTGCCGAAGTCTCCTCCGATCAAGTCCTTGGTTCCCTCGCCCTCCTCTCTCACAAAGGAACAAATGACGCCCGCTTTTGGTTCGATGATTTCGTTGGTTCGGGGTTAGCCCTCAATCCCGAACCCGATCGCCACCTCGCCGTTCTGGGCTCGATGTATAGTCTCAGCAAAGGAACCTTAAAACTAACCGCTCAACTCCCACCGCTCGACCTTGGTACTACCCCCAACCTCACTCTCGAAGTCCGCGATGGCGACCTTTGGCAAACCATCGACACCGCTTCAATTGACACCACCGACAACATTTCATCTTACAACGCTACCTTTCGCGTCCCCGATTGGGATGACACCCGCGACGCTGAATTCCGCACCACTGTCACAATCGACGGAATCCCATACCACTGGACCGGAACCATTCGTAAAAACCCCGTCGACAAGCAAAGTATCTCGGTCGCCGCCACCACCTGCCAACGCATTGCCGACGGACAAGTCCAAAACAACGGCTTCGACTGGTCACCCGTCCGCCTCTGGCAACCACACACACTGGCCTTTGATCACATCACAAAACATAACCCTGATGTCTTCCTAGCTCTTGGCGATCAAATCTACGAAGGCCAACCTACCCCCGAAGACAGCGGCACCGATTTTAACCGTCACCACGACTACCTCTACAAATGGTATCTCTGGGTTCTGCAAGCCAGGGAAATCACCAGAGATCGCCCCACCATTTGCATTCCCGATGATCACGACATTTTCCAGGGCAATCTCTGGGGCGAAGGAGGAATCTTCACCGCCAGCCAAAACACCGGTGGTTACGAGGAACCCGCATCATGGGTTAAAATGGTCGAGCGAACCCAGACCCTTCACCTTCCCGATAGCGATCCTTACAATCCAATCCAGCCTGCCCCTCCGATCGCTCAGGGAATTCCCACTTACTTCACCGGCATGGCCTATGGCGGCGTTGGCTTTGCCATTCTCGAAGACCGAAAATTCAAAACCGGCAGCTCAAATCCACCGGCCGACCTCAGTCAACAATTCCTCCTGGGCACCCGCCAAAAAGACTTTCTTCGTGCGTGGGCCGAAGACTGGGATGAACAGCAGGTCAAATGCGTTGTCTCACAATCTCCCTTTGGCAATATTCACACTCATGCCAACAGCGGCTACGGATTTGGCCTCAATGATCGCGACACCCACGGATGGCCCACTCACCGCCGTAACGAGAGTTGGGA
The DNA here is from genome assembly GCA_039768565.1 of Akkermansiaceae bacterium. Taxonomy (GTDB): domain Bacteria; phylum Verrucomicrobiota; class Verrucomicrobiia; order Verrucomicrobiales; family Akkermansiaceae; genus SW10. Next base: position 19,894 of record JBDNAG010000076.1, read on the forward strand.
ACTTCTTAGGCTCTCGCGCATGTTCCAAATTGCTGGCGACCAACACCTCGCCACTTTCGCACACCACGGTATCGACGCCCCCGCTGACGCTGGTTTCTCCTACACCGCACCCGCCATCGCCAACTTCTTCCCCCGAGCGTGGGACCCAGTCAACAACTCTGCTGGGAAAGCTCCTTCAGTCAGCCCCTATAAGGGCGATTTCTTCTTCAATGGCCTTGGCACTCTTCCGTCCGGGGAGCCAAACCTCACTTCGCAATTCCCTCATCACCTTCGGGTCCTCGGAGCCGCGAACACCCATCAGTATTACAATGATACCCGCAATATCTCTCCGGCAAACCTCCACGACCGGGGCGCGGGATACGGAATCATCCGATTGAATAAGAGCAACCGACAAATCACCTTCGAAACGTGGCCTCTTCATGCCGACCCCGCATTCCCCTCGACAGGCTCCCAATTTGACGACTGGCCGCTCACCATTGCTCAAACCGACAACGATGGTCGCATCCCAAGCGGCTACCTCCCCATAATCTCCACCGACATCAACCCATCCCCCGTTCTTAAAGTTTACGACGAAGCAACTGATGAATTGATTTACGCCATCCGAACCCGTGACAACCTCGTTCGGCCACCTGTCTACGATAACTCTCATACTTATCGCGTAGAGCTCAGCAATGGCCGGACTCTCACAAACCAAACCCCCATCATCCCTCCCGAGGCATCCATCAATTCCTTCGATGCGCTAATCCCACGTATCATTGTAGGGCAAGGATCCCTTCTCTCCTGGGACATAAACAGCGGGGATACAGTCACCCTCAACGGGGAAGATGTTAGCCTATTCACAGTCGATGGGATCGGCTTCCTTGAAGTCTCACCGATTGTAAACACCACTTATACCCTCACTTTGAATGGCTCCGTTTCACAAACTGCCGAGGTACAAGTCCTCCAATCCGCACCGGCCATCGAACCCACCGCCACCACAAACAACAATCAAGCGACCTTCACCTCTCCTTTTCCCACCGGAGCCCGCGCCGAACAGTTTATTATCGCCACCTCAAGCGATCTCATCACCTGGACCCCTTTGCCAACTTCGTATTTCTACCGAAAATCCGACGATTCAACGATAAACTTAAGCCTTACCTCGTTCATCAACGAGGCCTCTCCCATCTTTTACCGGGCCCAATGGCAACTTGACCCTATTCCTCAGGCAGCTCGTTGAACTCCAGAAGTCTGACAATCTTCTCGCGACTCAAAGCAATATCGCAAATTACCATTTCATCAATTGTCCCCCTGAAAAATTTCCCATAACGCCGCACACTGGGAGAATCCTTACTATCAAAACCAAGGTTCCGCCCCATCCAGACTCCGTGCGACTTAGGCCCTCCAAAAGAAGGCTCGACGGTATCCACAACTTGCATCGATTTCCTAGCCGCCGGTTCCAATTTTCCGTCAACGTAAAGCAAAACATGCGTCGCTGTATTTGGCTTCCCGGCCTCATCTCCATACATAACCACGGCACAATGATGCCATTGACCGTCGCGCAGATCAGACGTGCCAATGACCTGCCCCCAGTGTGTTCCAATCCGTAACCTCCCCAAAGGCCCATCCACTTCCGTGCCATTCACTGAAATCTGCCAAGCTCCTCCCGGAACCGTAACATCCCCCCAATTAATAATCCCATATCCCTGCATCGGATTAAAATCCTCCGGCGTTTTAACCCAGAATGCTACCGTCCGGGGGCTACGCCCGGTAACACCAGCAAACCCAGTCTCCACGAAAGCATCATTGCCGTCGAAAGCCAATGCTCTTCCAAATTTGCCTTTCACACGTTGCGGCCCCTCACCTTCTCCCGAAAACGACTTAAGCTGTCCTCTGGCGGCGCCGCCTGCCAATATATTGCCCGTATCAAATACCGCCGTCCCCTTGGCCTCATCAAAAGTCCACCTTACCGAACGCGGTGGCTCATCCCGGTAGTCAGGCATCCTAGTCACAAATTTTCCCACATCTGCAACTACCCGAACACCTTCACCATCCACCAGTCTCATCGCTTCATTCCGGATCAACCGCGAGGTTTCTCCTCCGGTCGCAGTTGCGTCCACTCTGCCTTCAATCACATGGACCTCCATCTCTCCCCCGACATCAACTGCCACCGCAAATGATGTTCCGAGATCAACCAAACGACCGGAGGGGCCGTCGATCACAAAGCCATGAGCCGTTTCATCATTCACCTCCGCAACCAATTTTCCGTAATGTAAAAACCCCTGATTTTCTCCAGTCACCTCAAAATCAACAGGAGCTTCCAAAACCAGCTTCACCCCGGTTGAGAAGAAAATTTCCACAAGACCCTCATCAAAAACAACTCTCTCTCCTATTTCGAGATTCATATCCTCTCCCGAAAAATCCGCAGCTTCCATTCTGACGACCTTGGCGATCGCTTCATCTTTAGAAGGATTAAGTAGAAGGAAAGAACAAATGGCTACCACAGCTGCCACTGACCACCCCGCAACCAATTTCAGCATCCTGTTTTTCTTCAAGCGCGAAGCTACCACAGCTGAAAAGACATCATCGTCTTTAGCCCCTGCCCGAAAACAAAACTCCCGTATAAAAACATCATCGTCACGCTCCAAGGCCAACCCCACCATCCGCTCCACTTGGAGCAATCGCATCAAGCGACGACGGAGTTCCACATTACCCCGACAAGCCTCTAGTAAACTGTCTGATTCTTCCGGAGAAAGATCACCCAGAACTGCCTTCGCTAATAAATTCTCTGTAATTTGGTCCTTCATCATTTTGCACCTGAGTTCAGGGAGTCCCCCAACTTGCTTTCAATACACTCTGCCAAAACAGTCCGAATCCGATGCAACTGCATTGTCAGGGCCGAATAACCACGACCTGTCTTTGACTCTAAATCTCTCACAGAGACCCCTTCGAAATACCTCTGGGTGATCAACTCGCGAGCTGCCCCTTTCAACTCCGTCAAGCACTCTCGAAGAGCATCCAAAGTCTCCCCATCGTTCTGCTCAGCATCGAACTCACGGTCTATGAGAATTTGCAACTCCTCACTTCCTCCGATCGGTTGGGCTCGAAACTTGCGAACATGATTCATCAGCAAATTTCTGGCAATCCCCCTGAACCAAGCCTCGATATTCACTTCGCCCGAAAATGTGCCGCGCTTTCGAAAAGCTGTCACAAAAACCTCTTGGGCCAAATCCTCAGCTTCTTCCTTGCGCGAAAGTCTTGCAGCGAGAAAACCCCGCACACCTGCCTGATGGCGCTTCACCACTTCCTCAAAAGCTTTCAAATCCCCCTTCATCGCCAAGCCAACAATCTCCTCGCCGTCTTGGCGTGGATCACGGGCTGTTCGATTTTCTTGCTTCATCAAAAAGGGTTCAACGACAGAGTGTTTTCACCTACTCGAAATACCACAGGAAAATAATTC
>JBDNAG010000077.1:0-84118 GCA_039768565.1 Akkermansiaceae bacterium
AAGGTTTAGGAAACCCTTGTTCTATCCGTTGAACTACGGGAGCGGCTTAGAGGTCCTTAGCGTGAACCGTGCTTAAGTGCAAGTGATCTCAGAAATCTCGCTTATGCACAAGGTCATCGCAATAAACCTTGGCATTTGGGTCGATTCCGAACAAGCATCCGCCCGCCATGGCTGGTTTTTTTAAGAAACTCTTTAATAAGGTTACCAATAAGGCTGAGATAGATTGGGATGATCTAGAGGCTGATCTCATCTCAGGTGACCTTGGAGTGCGACTCTCCCTCGAGATTGTCGACGAACTCAAAGACCTCGGCCGGAAGGTTTCCGCCGATGATGTCGTGGACACCACCCGCAACAAGCTGGCCGGTCTTTTTCCAGAAGACGTTTCAGCCCTCGCTCCCCAAACCGATGGCAATCCTACCGTCCTGCTTATCGTCGGGGTCAACGGCACCGGCAAAACCACCTCGACCGCCAAGTTGGGCCATCTTCTCAAAAGCCAGGGCTATTCTGTCCTCATGGCAGCGGCCGATACCTTCCGCGCTGCCGCCGTCGAGCAATTGGTCCGTTGGGGCGAGCGACTCGACCTCCCCGTTGTCACGGGTGCCCACGAAGCCGATCCTTCCTCGGTGTGCTATCAGGCCCATCAAAAGGCAATTGCCGGCAATTACGACTTTCTTCTTTGTGATACCGCTGGCCGACTTCATACGCGCAACAACCTCATGGACGAGCTTACCAAAATCAAACGCACCATTGGCAAGCAGGACGAAACAGCTCCACATGAAACCTTCCTCGTCGTAGACGCCTCCACCGGCGGAAATGCCCTCAACCAGGCACGCGAATTTCAAAAGGCCGTCCCTCTCGATGGGCTCATTCTCACCAAGCTCGATGGCTCGGGCAAGGGAGGCGTAGCCGCGGCCATTCAAAAAGAACTCGGCATCACCCCACGCTTTATCGGCACGGGCGAGGAGCCTAATCGTTTCGAGCGTTTCGAACGAAAACGTTTTGTAGAAAACATCCTTTAGCCCCCTATCGGGCCTAATACTTTTTCCACAGTCGGCGGCTGAATAGCACCAGCACCGCCACGTATTCCAGCCTGCCCAAAATCATGAGCATGGAGAGAACCAGCGCTCCGGTTGGTTCAACGTGAGCAAAGTTATCACGAGGCCCAAATTCCGCAAAGGCGGGGCCAACGTTGCATAAGCAGCTCAACACAGCTGACAATGAGCCAATAAAACTTGTCTCCGGTTCCAGCGAACTCATTACCAACGTTCCCCCGATCAAAAAGAACCCAAACATCGCGACCACCAGGAACAACTGCCCCTGCCCGGCCACATCCATAAACTTCCCACCCAGTCGCACTTTCTTCAATTCCTGAGGACGAAAGGAAGCACGAAGCTCTGCGATCACAAACCTCACCGTTAGCACGATCCGCCCCACCTTCAGACCTCCCGCTGTTGATCCCGAGCATCCTCCCACGATCATCAGCACCACCAGGACGGACTTACCGAAGTGCCCCCAGTGATCGTAATTTCCCGAAACATACCCCGTTGTCGTGGCTACCGAAATCGTATCGAAGACCACCTCAAAAATCGAATTGCCCGTCCCTGTCGCCAAGTGAAAAATCACCACCGCCAGGATACCGCCTCCTAGAATCCCAAAAAACCACCAGACCTCTTCAGAACGCCGCCATTTGTCCCGCCACGACATCCGGAACATTGACAAATAAAGAGGAAAACTAACCCCGCAAATCAGCATAAAGGCAATCATCACCAATTTCACCCCCATCCCAAAACTGGTCACACTGTCATTCTCGGTCCCAAACCCCGCCGTCGAGACCACCGTCAAGGCATGGTTGACTGCTTGAAATGGCGTTAATCCTGTCGCCCACAACGACAGCGCACAAATGATCGTAAACCCGAGATACAGTTTCCACATCTTTCTCATGGTCTGACGCAAACTCGCCAAATCAGATCCGGCCAACGAGGACTCCGTGCCCACCAACATCCGCCCGCTCGTCCCGGTTCCGGACAGCACCAACACGAAAATTGCAAGAATCCCCATCCCCCCCAACCACTGGGTGACAGAACGCCACATCAAAATTGACTTTGGAAGAGCTTCCACATCCGGGAAAATCGTGGCTCCTGTCGTCGTCAATCCGGAAGTCGCCTCGAAAAGCGCCACATGCACCGCCGCATGCGGATCACAAAACAAATATGGAAAGGCTGTCACCAGACTACAAACCAGCCATCCAACCCCCACCAGAGCCATCGCCTCCCTCCGCCTCATCATATTTCCCCGCTTAATCTTCTTCGCCAATCGTGCCGATGTAAGAAAGAAGGCCCCGCTCATGAACAGCGTAAGTCCTAGTGAAATCCCCCAACCTTGCAAATCAAGTTCGGTTTCATGGGGCACCCCTGCCGGAACCACCACGGATAACCCGACCGATCCAATCATCATCCCCCCAAACAGGAGCACCATGATTCCAAGAGAACGTAATAGGATAGAAAAGTTCACAGCTCAATGACCTCAGGGACAACCTAGGTTTCCTCCCCCCGAGAAGGGTATCCACCCGCGTCTATTTCTCCATCTAAAAAAAACTCAATCCTCGACGACCTCCCGCTCTTTTTTCAATCTACCCCATGCGTTACAGAATCCTTCCGCTCTTTTCCCTAGTCACAGCGTCCCTTTCCGGAGCTGAAGTCGACCTTGTTAAACTTGGCAAAGACACCTTCAACGCCGTCGGATGTGCCGAATGCCACTCCGAAGCTAAAAATGACACCTCTGTCAAAACCGGCCCCGGACTTTATGGCCTCTTCCCAAGCACCGCCCGCAAGCGCGACATTATCGAAGCAGCCGAAGAGCATAAACACACCATCACGGCTGATTTTGCCTATTATAAAAAATCACTACGCAGTCCGGCCACCGAGATCGCAATCTCCGAGGTCGCTCCCACCAAAGGCACCCCCTTCCTCCCCGTCATGCCGGCCTACCCGGAAGCCTTCCTCAGCGAGCAGAAGGCCAAGGCAATCTTCCACTACCTGCAAACCCTGAACGACGACGGGCTCCGCGGGAAATCCAAAATCATGGCCGAGCTTCAGGAAGGAACCCTGGTAAAGGACATTCACCAAGACCCAACCGAAATTCTCGTCACCGACCGCACCCGCATCTTCCGCGCACGCATTCCCGGCTCCTCTGCACGCGCCATTCACGTCGGCCATCCCAGTGGGCTCAACTACGCCTTCGATCCGCGAAACATGACCATCAGCAAGGTCTGGTGGGGCGGATTCCTCAATCTTAAAAACGAGATGGCGGGACGGGGCAACAATCCTTCCACCCTAGGAAACCAGGCGCGCGAAGTGAGCCTTTCCAATCAGCCCATGTTTCATGACAGGCCTGTCGATCTTTCTTTCAAATCCCCCCTCATTAACGATGGCAAAACCATCGAAAACAATCTCTGGGGCGACGAGGACTTCCTCGACCAACTTAAGAAAGCGGATGCGCAATTCATTGGCTACGATTATCCCTCCGATCCCAAGGGGCATCCGACCTTCCACTACCGGGTTGGCAAAATCACCTACATGCTCACATTCCAGATCACGGCTGATGGCACGGCGCAATTTGAAGTGACCTCCACCAAGGGGCAGCTTGACAAAGCCATGCATGTTCTCAAAACCGACAAGCCCGGAGCGGTCTGGCGGCCCAATCCCATCCCTTCAACTTTGAGCCAGCAAGTCGCTCTCACGCCCATGGGCAAGGTTGTCCTCCTTCCCGGCTACTCCGCAGAGCGCGTCCCCGCTCCCACCGACCCCCACGGCCGCCCGCAACTTTTCGAACCACTCGGGATGGCCCTCGACCCGAAGGATGGCTCCATCGTTGTCACCACCAGGACAGCTGGAGTCTGGCGTTTCAAGGACAACACCTGGACCATGATTGCTGACGGACTCCTTGATGCTCTCGGCGTGATCGTCGAAAAAGACCGGCTTGTGGTTGGTCAAAAAGCAGAACTCACCGCTCTTTATGACAAGGATGGTGACGGTTTCTACGAGACATTTCGTACTTTAAGCGATGACTTCCTTTACACCGCCAACTACCACGGATATCTCCACGGCCCCGCCAAGGATAAGGCTGGGAATTATTACTTCACCCTGAACCTCGACCACCGCAACGGCCGTCAAATCCACAAGGCCAATGGTAAGTTCATGGGCTCGCAAGGTGGTTATCGAGGCTGGACCCTGCAAGTGACACCAGAAGGTAAAACCATTCCTTTTGCGATGGGCCTTCGTAGCCCCGCCGGAGTTTCCGCCAGCCCCGAAGGCGACATTTACTACACCGAAAACCAAGGCGAATACAATGGAACCTCCAAAATGCACCTCGTCGAAAAAGGAAACTACTACGGCCACCCTTCCGGGCTCGTTGATCTTCCAGGAATGAAGCCCGACTCGTCGGAAATCGCCTGGGACAAGTGGGCTCCAAAACGAGCAGTATCTGTCGCACTCATGCCTCACGCTCGCATCGCCAACGCCCCCGGCAGCCCGACCTGGGACACCACCGGCGGAAAGTTCGGCCCCTTTGCAGGAGATATTTATTGTGGTGACCAAACCCTCTCGACACTCTTCCGCATCGCACTCAAGCCCAACAACGAAGCCGCTCTCATTCACTTTGCCGACAGCTTCCCGTCCGGTCTCATGAAACAAACCTTTGATAAGAACGGCGCCATGTATGTCGGTCAAACCGGTCGCGGATGGCGCGCCCGTGGTGGAAGCGAGCATGCTTTGGTAAAGCTCACCTATACCAAAAATGACTCTCCGCAGTTGAAGGACATTACCCGTGACGGTGAAACCTTCACCCTGCACTTCACCGGCAACACCAAGGAACTCCCGGAGGCCACCGACCTCTCTATCGAGTCTTGGTTTTATCACGACAAGCCTGACTATGGCTCCCCTACCAACAACAAGTTGAAAGAGACCATTTCCAGCCAAAAACTTGATCGCACGAAAGGAACTATCACAATCAAACTCGCTCAAAACGAAAAGCGTGAGGCTGGAAGCCGTGTCTTCTACTTCTCGTCCAAGGTTCTTCCGAAAAACCGCAAGGATTCCCTGCAGGCTTACTACACCATCTCGCGATGAGGGCGGCCTTCCTGCTCCTTCTCGCGACCTCGCTTCTCCCCGCTCAAATTCCCGGATCGTTCACCCAAATCGATATCGATTGCGGTGGATGGTTCACGGGGATCCAGCAGCACCAGTCCGGCAGACTTTACGGTCGGACCGATGTTGGCGGAATCTATCGAAGCGATGACCGGGGAGATTCATGGACCTTCCTGAGTGGAGACTTCCCGACCCCGGGCGGACTCTGCGTCCAGGGAATTGCGATTTCAAATGGAGATCCTGACACCGTGTTTCAGGCATGCGGGGTCTCCTACTTTTCCGATGACCCCAATCGTGGCATCTGGAAAAGCAAGGACGCCGGAAAATCCTGGCGACAGGTCAAAGCAAACATCAATTTCTCGGGGAATGACAAAGCACGCCATGGAGGAGAATGCCTGATAGTTCATCCGAAGAATGATGACGAAATCTGGGTCGGTTCAAACAAGAACGGCCTCTGGCAGTCGGTCGACGCAGGCGCTGACTGGCAGGAAATCTCTCCCGACATCTTTGGCTCGATCGTCATCACCGGAATCACCATTCACGCCAGTTTCCCGGACCAAATCTGGGTCTCCGGCGAAGGTGGGCTTTGGATCAGCAGGGACCGTGGTGCCCACTGGCAGCAAACGATCAATGCCGGTGTCGTTTTTCGAACTGCCCGACGAAAGGACGGCTCCGGTTTTGCCATCGGCGGGAAATACGATCCAGCCTCTCCGACCGATACCAAGCTTTGGCATCTCACCAAGGACGATTGGAGCAAAGCCGGCGCCCCCACTCTAATTGACCGCTGGCCCAACTACGTCACCGCCTTTAGGAAAGAGAAAGGCTACGACCCCGTCGATCAGGCCGCCGCCCTCGGGCTCCTTCGCGACGGATCACTTGTCACTGCTGGTTTTTTCCGGGCACCCGCCATTAGCAACGACAACGGAAAGACCTTCAAAATCCTCCCGACCCAATCCGAGGGCCAGCTTCCGGTTTGGGCCATCCCTGATCGAGGCAACCACCAGGGCGGCTGGAATCAAATCATTCAGGATATCAAAACCGAGTCCACTTGGTTTACCACAGGTGGCTACGGCCCCGGTCGCAGCGATAACTCAGGAAGGACCTGGAAATACATCACCGAGGGTCTCGGAGAAGTTGTCACCTGGCGCCCTCAATTCCATCCCACCGATAGGAACACTATTCTCATTCCAAGTGCCGATCATGGTCTCGTGATGGCGACCTATGACGAAAATTCCGGCAAAGCGTGGAACACCATTTCAAAGTATTATCCCTACCCCAATGACATCCTGACTTTCGTTCACTCGACTTACGCGATGGAGAAGGACATCATCGCCTTTGGTGGTGCTCCGATCTCCGGCGAAGCACGCATTTGGAAGTCCGAGTCCGCGGGTGCGGATTGGAAAAAGCTTCCGGCAAAAGGTTACCCTCAAAAGCATGGCCACATGTGGGTCGAAATGAGTAGTTCACCTCACGAAATCATCGCTCTCATGGGTGGAGAAATCGGGCCAGGCAAAGGTGGTATTTATCGATCCACGGATCTGGGATCGAGTTTCAAGCAAATCACGCTCCCTGTTGAAACCCTCGGCAAAAACGCCGGAAATGAATTCGTTTGGCAAACCCGTCTCCGCGCCGATGGGGGCGATTCTTCCCGTCACTATCTCAGTATTCGGGACAGCGGAATCTACCGGAGTATCGACAAAGGTCTCACCTGGCACAGGGTTCGACAGGAAGGACTGCCCACCACTCACGGCCATCTCGGTGTCGATCACCAAACGAAACATTGTCTTTGGTTCACCAGCAACAAGGGCCTCCATCGTAGTGACGACAGTGGCGACTCATGGCTCAGCATTGATGGATTCGAATCGAGCTCTGATGTTGACGCTGTCGACGGACGGGTCGCGATCATAGGAAAGCTGAAGGGCGATGATTTTAAGAAAATCTACTACTCTGGAGACAACGGAAAAAATTGGCGCGAAATCACACGCAAAGGATACCGCTTCGGCAACATGACGGCCGTCGCCGTCGATCCCTATCGCCCCGGAAAAGTTTGGATTAGCACCAGCGGCCGTTCCACCGCCGTCTTTACTCCGACTCAATAGAGCTCTATTCTCTGGCCTCGTCATGGGACTCCTTTCATTCCTCAACACCGACCGCCAAAATTTCGACGTCAATGCCGCCGACAGCAGGCTCTCCGTTGACCTCAATAAATTCATTGTTGGTTCAACTCCCATCGGCAAAGAGCCATGGGATGGCGACTCGTTTGCCAAGCACCTAGAAAAGAACACCACCCTGAAGTCCGACCAATATGGCTACGAACTCGGAGTAAAAGATGGCAAGCTTGACTACGCATTTCTCACCCTCGAGAACTTTAACGGCCTCTTCCTTTTTGAGGATCAATCCACTTCCATCTCCTCCGCTACTTCCAAAGAAGAGATTATTTCCATCTTTGGAGAACCTTATTGGACCGACCTCGACGACGGCGAGATCATCCTCTTTTACGAATACCAGGAAGGAACCATCGAACTACAGTTTGAATTCCCAACCGGTGAGCAACTTGAATTCATCACCTTAACGAAGGACGGAGTCCTCTCAAAACAAGAGCAGCGGGAAAGCTACGGTGTAACCAGGCCATGGCCGCCGAAAAAAACAGCGTGACCACCTCGTAAGACAAACTGTCGGCATAATAGTTCAGGAAGCCGAATCCAACCACACTACCAGAAGATTCAAATCACTGGAGTTCCACCAGGTCGACGTCCCATCCGAAGCACCTCATCCAACGCACGACCCTTCCCACGATGGCATGATCATCCTTGTTCGCTCCGTCCATCCAAACATCCAGGTGAATGGAAATGCCATTCTCTTCAAGATACCATCGATCAAGAGATTTTAGCCTCCTTCCGTCGGCATCCGGCTCCCCGAGTATCCGTCGAACTTCTCCCGAAGTCATGCCCGGTTTGATTCCACTCCAAGCCTCCGGCATCGAGGCCTTTTGACGCGCATAGATTGATTGAGCCGTTCCGAGAAAAAAGAAATCCACGACAAAAACTGCCACCAAAAAAACGCGAACAGAGCAATCGTCCTGACCTTTTTCAGGAACAGCGAAAGCTACAAATGAACCTCGCCCCGTTTCTGCTCGAGCGTCCCCTTGGTCACACCCAATCTCTCAATCGCGCCAAGCTTCCTGACTAGATCCTGGGCCTCACCTTTTCCGTTCAGGAAATTTTGATACCAGCCGACCAATCTTGCCGCCTGCTTCGCATCTTCTTCGAGCAACTCCACCCGGAACTTCCGGAGCCCAAGCGAAATAAACTCATCGACACTCCCTGCTCCGGTTTGCGCCCGTCCGTTGAAAAGCGTATTCCGACACCCCACGTCGGCTTTCAAGATGTGCAACTGTCCCACCCGATCACGAAGCTGAACGTCATGACGGTCACATGGCTTCCCGCAGTCCTTGATACTCGTCCCTTCACTCAGGAACGTGCAAAACACACAGTGCTCCATATGAAACATTGGCATGTGCTGATGCACCGTGAGCTCAAACCACTCCGGCGGCGCGCTCTCCAGCAATTCACTCACCTGTCCCTCATTCAAATCATAAGACACTGTGAGATTTCCAAAATTCCCATGCTTCATCAGCAAAGCTGCCGATACCGGATTCGCCACGTTTAAGGCAAAATCAGCAACGGTATTCACCCCGCGCTCCTTGAAATAAGAAACTCCCCCAAGGTTACGAACCAAGACGCCATCCGGCTCCGCCTTCTCCACCAACTTAAAGAACCCCGTCTCCGTCGGCTTCTGGATTCTAGGCGTCGCCAAAAACACTTTCATCCCACCCTCGCGAGCCACCTTCACCGCTTCACGGTATTCTTTCAGATCCTCAAAATCACAGTAAACGAATCCCGCACCCGCCCGCGCACATCCTTCCACCTGCTCCAACGAACGACACAGCACCCGCAACTCCGGCAAACCTTCATCCACCGGCGCATGCTCCGGCATCAAACGAGCTAATGCCACTTTACCATCCTTTACAACGGGCTCCTCCTTCAACTCCTCAACCAGTCGTCGCCGAACCCGGTTCAATTCACCCAGCGGCATCATCACTTCGCCTTCCAGCGAGTTTTGCACCAAGCCCAGCTGAAACCCGGTACCGCCCAGCCGCCCCAACTGCCCTGCCAAAATTCCCTTGGTCAGCGGACGTTTTTCCGCCTGCTCCAGCATCACCTCGCTGGCCACCTTCTTCCCCCGGCATTCCACAACCAAAGGATCACCGACTCTCCCCGAAACCTGCACCATCAGAGAATCGCCTTTCTCTTCCAAGCGTCCTCCTTTCCAGCTCTTCTTTACCTCTTTCTCAAGGCCCGGATCGCTCGTCTTCCACAAGCCCTGCCCCGCGTGCACCCGCTTCCAGTTAATTCCTGAACGTCGATCAAAGAACAACTTTCGCCCCTCAACTTTCCAAACCATCCCACCCTGCTCGTCATCCCGATTCTCCCCCGCATCAAAAACAAAACCATCGCCTGGATTCAGCGAAACCTCATTCCCGGACAATTCAACCCAACCCTCACCGCGAGAAGCAATCTCGCCAGCCCAAGCTCCACGTTTCTTCCCCCACTTCCCGTGAGTCAACCGGGGATGATTCGTCCCCTCCAACCACCCGCTCGAAAGACCTCGTGAAAACATCATCTCCAGCGTGTAACGATCCTTATCCGTGATCTCTACTTCATCCAAGGCTTTGCGATAAACCCGCGTCACCGCCGCGACATATTCGGGCGATTTCAATCGACCTTCGATCTTATAACTCGTTACCCCCGCCTTCACCAAATCCGGGATCACATCCACCGCCGCCAAATCCTGCGGACTCAAAAGATAGCGAACCTCGCCCATCGGCACCGTCTCACCATCCACCACCAACTCATAAGGCATGCGGCACGCCTGCGCACACTCTCCGCGATTCGCCGATCGTTGCCCCAGACTTTCCGAAGTTAAACACTGGCCCGAGTAGGCCACACAAAGCGCCCCATGCACAAAAACCTCCAATGGAACATTCCCCTTCTTCCGCACCCGGGCAATTTCCTCCACCGACATCTCCCGCGCCAGAACCGCGCGGTCCAAATCAAGGAACCCATCCACAAAGGCCATTCCCTCCGGCGACGTGATCGTCATCTGCGTGGAAGCATGCAACTCCATCTCAGGTGCGATGTCCTGCACCAATTTCGCTGCGCCCAAATCCTGAACGATCACCGCGTCCACTCCAGCCCGCGCCATGGTTTCAATTTGCTCCACCGCACCCTCCAACTCCGCTGGAAATACCAGAGTATTAAAAGCCACGAACCCCTTAACCCCGTGTCGGTGAAGAAACTCCATCAATTCCGGCAAGTCCTCCTCCGTAAAGTTATCCGCGCGCATCCGCGCGTTAAACTTCGGCAGCCCAAAGTAGATCGCATCAGCTCCGTTTGCCACCGCCGCACGAGCACAATCCCAATTTCCCGCCGGAGCCAGTAGTTCAGTCACACACCAGTCTTAGTCCCCCGACTAACGGGAAGCAACACTAAGCCCCAACCTTGCTATTCAGACTAGGCATTCAAGATCTTATCAATTCTCTGCCAGCTCTTCCCGGACATCGAAGCTTCACGAACCACGGAAATTAAATCAGACCAACCTTCAGAGCTTATTAATAGGTAATCGCATGGACCGCATCAACCTTTTGCGGATCAGCCAACTCACCCAGAAAATGCAAGTGTTTTGAATCTGCTGCCACCAAGCTCACAAGGAACCACCTCCTCATATCCTCACTGACCCGGTCATCCTTCAAGGCCAACGCCACTTCATTAGGATCGAAAGCCCACACTCCCGATTTCTCTTACCAAGCTCTCTCGCCAAGAAAATTGCGAACCGGGGCTGATCAAAACGCTTTCCACCCCCATCTACGTTCAACCAATCTCCGAATTCTTTTTCCAACTCCTGCCAAAGTTCCTTGTCCCCCAACCCCGCCGCATAGCACTCCATATCGGAAATCAATATTCCCTTCCACGGCAAGGCCCGCCACTTCTCATCCATGATCTGGCGCGGTGAATGGGCACCATCGTTGGAATCATCCCGCCTCCCCTCACTTTCCCAATCACCATTTGCAGCCCAGTCGTTGCACCACACCCCCACACACACCTTATCTCCAGCCTTTATCCATCGGTAATTTTTCGGTAGCACAAATCAAAAGCTAAGGTCAGGCTTCTTTTGTAACGAAAAACGCTCGTTCTCAAAACCTAGCCAAATAATCATGAAAACACTTAGTCTTCTCATTCTAGCACTCGCAAGTATCGCCCTCACCTCCTGCAACACCCTCTACGGTGCCGGTCAGGACCTCCAGAAGGGCGGTCAGGCCCTCACTAATGCTGTCCGCCGTTCCACTAACTAAGATCCTCCGAATAATCCTTACCAGCCTTCGCTCCCCTTTCCGGAGCGGAGGCTTTTTTTCGCCCTCTCATCTGCCCGGTGCCCCAACGGCAGGTCACCTCACGGCCACAAATAAGGTGTGCGTATACCTCCTCGCCTTCGGATAAGCCTTTGCCGGGATCGCTTCCACCTTGGAAAAAACCTTCCGCAACAACTTCACAAAGCCCGGATCCTCGTGCGCCGACCAGTAAACAACCCTCCCCCCGGGCCTCAAGGCCGCCCTCGCGATCTCCAGTCCCCGTCGTTGATAAAGCCGTCCATTCCCTTTCTGCACCAGCGGATCGGGACTGTTATCCACATCCAACAAAATCGCATCATAACGCCCACCAGATTCCATGATCCTAAAAACATCCTTTTTCAACACCTCGACCCTCCTGTCATCCAAGAGCGCCCCATTTACCTCCCGAAGATGCTCACGATTCCAATCGATGATCACCTGTAATAACTCCGCCACCTCCACTTCCGAATCCGCCGAGACCAATTCCAACACCTTCCGCAAGGTAAATCCAAATCCCAGCCCCCCAATCAATACCCGCTGACTTCGCCCCGCCAGGCCACAAGCCAACTCAGCCATCGCCTGCTCGGAGGAACAAGCCGTCGTACTCATCAGCGGAACCCCACCCACCTTTAGAAAATACTCCCCGTCATGCTCCTGCAGAAGCAAGGTTTCCCCATCGGGCGAAGTGCTGGTAGCGAGATTGGTCGTCGGCTTCACAGCGAACAGCGTAGTATTCCATCGACACATTGAAAGGCTTTCGAGACACTCGGGGTAGTCAATCATCAACCTCTCAATGACCAAGAAACGAATTATCTTCATTGTTTTTGTTCTCCTGCTCCTGCTTCATCAAGACAGCTGGAACTGGAATAACGCCGACCTCATCTTGGGTTTCATGCCTGTGGGACTTTTTTACCACGCCTGTTACTCCCTCGTGGCTGCCGCCTTTTGGGGCATCGTCATGAAGGTCGCCTGGCCCACCGAACTTGAAGAATGGGCTGAAGGGGAAGCCGACTCATCGGAAGGAGGTGCCAAATGACAACCGTCATCGTCATTGCTATTTATCTGGGTCTCCTGCTTGCGCTTGCTCTCTTTTCCAAAACCCTTTTCCGCGGAACATCGAAAGATTACTTCGTTGCAAGCCACTCCATCGGCCCCTTCATGCTCCTGATGTCGGTCTTCGGCACTACCATGACAGCTTTCGCACTCGTTGGCTCAACCGGCAAGGCTTTTGGCACAGGAATAGGAACATATGGTCTCATGGCCTCCTCGTCGGGCCTCATCCACGCTGCTTGCTTCCTCCTAATCGGAATCAAACTCTGGGCCATCGGAAAACGCTACGGCTACGTCACCCAAATTCAATACTTCCGTGCCCGATTTGAATCCAAAGCTTTTGGCTATCTCCTCTTCCCGATTCTCGTCCTCCTTGTCATTCCCTATCTCCTCATCGGAGTCGTGGGCGCCGCCAAGACCATCGAAGGTGTGACCAAAGCAAAAGTAAAACCAAACGGCGACCTCATCGCTCCCGGAGTCTTTCCTGAATGGACTGATAACGGGGCCATCCCGCCGTGGTTCACCGGACTGGTCATCTGCATCGTCGTGCTAACCTATATTTTCGCCGGCGGCTCACGCGCTGCCGCTTGGGCCAACACTTTCCAAACGATTGTCTTCATGATCATGGGGGTTCTCGCCTTCTATCTAATCTCCGATAAGCTCGAAGGAGTTGGAGCGGCCATGGAGCAGGCCAAAGATTCCCACAAGGTCCGAACAGTCGATGGGACAGTCGGAGTCTCGAAGCTCACATTCCTAACCTATATGTTCATCCCACTGAGCGTGGGAATGTTTCCCCACCTCTTTCAGCACTGGCTCACCGCCAAGAGCGCTAAGAGCTTCAAACTCACCGTGGTGGCTCATCCCATCTGTATCGCCATCGTCTGGGTTCCCTGCGTTCTTATAGGAGTATGGGCCAGCGGCCAGCTTCCACCTGGAGCAAACCCTGCCGCCATCCTCTCCATCATGGTCGCCAAGCTCGTCGCCGACCCACTTATCGTCGGACTCGTCACTGCAGGAATCCTCGCTGCCATCATGTCCTCACTCGATTCACAGTTCCTTTGCCTCGGCACCATGTTCACAAACGACATCGTTCTCCATGATTCGAAAAAAACCTACACCGACAAGCAAACCATCCTGATGGCGCGTGGGTTCATCATCGCGATCGTGCTGGTGATTTATCTGATCTCGCTCGTTCTTCTCCAGCAAGAGAAGCAATTCATCTTTGGCCTCGCCGTCTGGAGCTTCTCCGGATTTGCCGCCCTCACTCCATTGGTGATTGCCGCTCTTTACTGGAAGCGTTGCACCAAAACAGGCGCCTATGCTTGCGTCAGCGCAGTCTTCGTGAGCTGGGTGATTTTCTTCTCAATGTCTGGATTTGGAGGTGAACTCCATATTCTGGGCGGCACGACTCCAGCTGCTATTATGTGGTTTATCGGAGCAGCAGCCATGATCATTGGCTCGCTCATCTCACAGCCACCCAGCGAGAAGACCCTCGCCAAGTTCTTCTAACAGAGACTTGCAACCGTATCCTGAGCGTCCCAACCGGACGCAATTTCACAGCCCCGGGTCACACCCGGGGTTTTTCGTGCTCATATCTGATTTCTCTAACACTTATTAAATTCGAAGTTCCATCCTTCCCCTCCGGCTGTCAAAACGCTATCTGCTCCGCCCACCTACTGCTTCTGATTGATGACCGCCGCCAAAGCCTCCCCCGCCAAAACCGCTGCCTACATTGCAGATATCCGTGAACGTGTCGGTCAAATCGTCGTCGGCCAAGACGTTGTCGTCGAGCGCACCCTAATTGCTCTCCTGACCTCCGGTCACCTTCTTCTCGAGGGAATGCCCGGCCTCGCCAAAACCCTTCTCGTCAACACGATATCAAAGGCTCTCCACCTGAAATTTCGCCGGGTTCAATTCACCATCGACCTTCTTCCCTCCGACATCCTCGGCACTGAAATCCTAGACGAAAAGTCCGGCGAGTTTCGTACTCACAAGGGGCCTATCTTCACAAACCTCCTCCTCACCGACGAAATTAATCGCGCCGCACCGAAGGTCCAAGGTGCACTCCTCGAATCAATGCAGGAGCGCAAGGTCACTCTTGGGGCCGAAACCTTCTCTCTCCCGACTCCCTTCCTAGTCATCGCAACCCAAAACCCGATCGAGCAATCTGGAACCTTCGAACTCCCCGAAGCCCAACTCGACCGCTTTATGCTTTGTCATCGCCTCGGCTACCCCACACCCGATGAAGAAGAGGAAATTCTCCGCCGAAACCTCAAACTCGGTGTTGAGAAAAAAGGCGAAGGCGCGGTTGCCCGAACCGAGTTTGACCTTGTCACCGATGACGCCGTTGGCACCCCCCAGGACCTCGTCAACGCCATGGAAGCCACCCACGACATTCACGTCAGCGAAGTCTTTCTCAAACACGTCGTCGATATTGTCGAGCGCACTCGCAAGCATCCCGATCTCGAAATGGGCTGCTCGCCCCGTGCCGGAATCTCTCTCCTTAAGGCTTCCCGCGCTCGAGCCCTCATTCACGGCCGGGACTATGCCATCCCCGAAGATCTTTTCGCCCTGGCCGAAGACGTCTGCCTCCACCGTATCCGTCTCTCCTATGAAGCCCTTGCCGAAGGCAAGACACCACAAGCTGTCCTCCAACAAATCCTCAACGACTCCATCTCGTAGTTAGGAGTCCGGACATTCATGTCCGATTTGGAACTTTAACGCTCAACGCCCAGCGTTCAAATGCCCCGCCTTACCGACCAGCAAACCAAGCCGCTCGATTCCCGCCAGTTCCTACTCGCGGTGAAACGCCTGGCCGATTCCTTGTCTTACGGCACTGACCGCTCCCCCTTCCTCGGCCAAGGACTTGAATACGTGCAGTCGCGTCAATACGTGCCCGGCGATCCGGTCAAATCAATCGATTGGCGCATCACCGCCAGAACCGGTAAGGTTCACGTCAAGGAATACGAATCTCCAAAGTCCCTTCCAGCCTGGTTCATCGTCGATACCTCAGCCTCTATGGCCTTGTCCTCCACAAAGGTATCAAAGTATCAAATCGCCACGCAAATCGCCGGCGGACTCGCCCTCGCATCAATCGATCGCGTCTCACCTGTTGGCATCCTTGCCGCAGGTTCACGCGATCTCAATGTGAAGCCTTCACTCTCCCGTGAAACCATCTTGCAGTGGCTTCACGAGCTCCGAACCTACCAGTTCAATGAACCCACCCGCCTTGGCGAAAAACTCCTCGCTCTTAATCCTTCGCTTAGCGAAAGTTCACTAATCTTCGTACTTTCAGATCTTCACGACCCCGGCGCCATCCCGGCGCTTAAATTACTTGGCCACCGCCACGACATCGTCGTCATCCCGCTCCGCGATCCAGCTGAAGATTCCATTCCCGGAGCCGGCTTCATCCGCGGCCGCGAAGTCGAAACCGGCCGCGAAGCCACCCTCTCGGCGAAGAAGCAATTCACTTCGCTGGAAGCGCTCACCACCGCTCTCAAAAAAGCCTCACTCGATCATTTCCCCGTTCATACCGACCGCCCCTTCCTCGCCTCCCTCCGCCTCTTTCTGCAATCCCGCAACCTCCTCTCCCGATGATGAAAGCACTCCTATTCTTTTTCATCACCAGCCTTTGGTCATTCAGCCAAACCAAGGCCCCGCTTGGATTCCCCGGGACCCTCGAAGACCTCTATGTTCCTGGCTCAAAAATTGAGATTATTCCCCGGACCAACAACGAGTCCTCTCTCGTCATTCGACTCTTAGAGGTGAAACCTGCAGCTGATGGATTCCGTTACGATCTTGAAATCTATGCTCTTGATCCTGGCAGCCATCGGATCGCAGATTTCCTGCGCTACGCCGACAACAAGGCTCCGGTCAAAGATGTGGACGCCACCTTCGAAGTCACGACGATTCACCCGCTGGACACTCTTCCGAAACCCTCGGACCCCGAGCCCATCGAACCCGAAAAACTCGGTGGCTACAAGACTCTCATCATTGTCCTCGGAATTCTTTGGGCCCTGATCCTCGTTACCATCATCTTTTACCGCAAGAAGCAGACAAGCGACTTCGTTGCGAAGAGCCCACCACCCACTCTGCACGAAAAACTTCAGGTTCTTGTCTCCGCCGCATCCCAGGGGGAACTGACCGACCACGAGCAAGCAAATCTCGAACGTCTCATCCTCGGCCATTGGAAAGAAAAGATCCCCGAGATTGGCGCCCTAACTCCCGCACGGGCTCTCGTCGAGCTCCGTATCCACCCCGAAGCCTCCCCGCTGATTCTGAAGCTCGAGGAATGGCTCCACGCCCCCAATAAGAACCTCTCCCGCGAAGAAATCCTTCCTCTTCTCGCCCCATACCAAGACAAGTCTTAGACCGGTTCCGCCCCTTCGCATCTCATATTCCAAATTTCAATTGTCCTTCGCTCACCCCATCGTTCTCATCGCGCTTGCCATTCCGATCCTCCTGATCGTGTTTCAATGGATCACGCGCACGCGATCCCTTCCGCTACCGTTCGACCACCAACAAATGGATGATCAAAAATGGATGGGCATTGTTCTGAACCTTGTGAACACCCTGCCACACCTTGTGTTGGCAACTCTCATCCTTATCGCAGCCGGGCCTCGCTCGTTCGAAAGACCCAAGTCAGAACGCGAACTTACCAACATCCTTTTTTGCCTCGATGTTTCAGGTTCCATGATGACCAGCTTTGGTGCAGGCGATCGTTACGATGCCGCCATGGGATCCCTCAATGAGTTCCTCGACTACCGCGAGGGCGATGCCTTTTCTCTCATGGTGTTCGGTGGTGACAACCTCCGGTGGGTCCCCCTGACCACGGATGTTTCAGCTTTTCGAAACGCCCCCAACTTCCTGCACCCCCGCCAACTCCCCCGATGGTTCAACGGCGGAACCTACATCGGGAAGGCCCTTAAGCAGGGACAGAAAGAACTCCTCGCCTCGGAGAGCGGAGACCGCATGATCATCCTCCTTTCAGACGGTGCCAGCTTCGACCTCTCCAACGGAAATGATGTGAAAATCGCGCGTGAATTGGAGGAAAACAATATCACCGTTTACGCCATTCACATCGGAGGCGGGGCTCCTCCCGCAGAAGTTTCCGTCGTTGCCTCCATCACCGGAGGTGAGACTTTTGCCGCGGGCGATCCAGAGGCCTTGAAGGCCGTTTTTCAGAGGATCGATGAGATGGCCCAAGCCTCGATGGTGCGCCTCACACCCGATCCTGTCGACAACTTCAAACCCTATGTCATCACGGCACTTTCTCTCGCCGGAGTTTACCTACTCACCCTCTTCGGACTTCGCTACACCCCTTGGTAATGTTCGTTCCCATCCTCGTCGCCGCAACCACCGCCGTCCTCGCGACCGGAGCGGAGGTGCTTCATTCCCTTCGAATCAAAAAGGTTCGTCACCTCGCCTTTGGCCCAACCGGAAGCTTATCAGCTCTTACTTTTCTTGCGCCCATTCTGAGGATTCTTTTCCTTGGTGGTCTTACCTGGGCCCTCACCACACTCTACTTGTTGGAGCCAAAAGCCCATCGCTCCGAGATCAAGGAAGTTGAAGCAAAGCAACGCCGACACCTCCTTCTCGTTCTCGATGTCTCCCCTTCGATGAAGCTGAAGGACTCGGGAGAAGACTCCGGCCTGACCCGGACCCAGCGGGCCTCCAAACTCGTTCAGTCACTTTTAAAACGAACCACCGATGACAAACTCCATATCACCATGGTGGCGGTTTATAACGGAGCAAAACCAGTCGTCCAGGAAAGTCGCGACCTCGAAGTGATCCTCAATTTCCTAGATGGCATGGACATGTCCTCGGTCTTTCCTGTTGGCAAAACCCGTCTTTTCGATGGGCTTGAGGAAGCTGCAAAAATTGCGCGCGACTGGCCTTCAAACTCCGCCACACTGCTTTTGGTCAGTGATGGAGACACCGTCCCCGCCACCGGCATGCCCAAAATGCCACCCTCTATTGATGGTGTCCTCGTAATGGGCGTGGGCAACCCGACCAAAAGTTCCATGATTGATGGCCGACAGTCGCGCCAAGACGTTGGCGCTCTCCAACAAATTGCCTCCCGCCTCGGGGGGCAATATCATGACGGCAACATGCGTCACGTCCCAAGCTCTGTTCTCAATGACCTCGGTTCGCTCAAAACCGATGACAATGGCCTCCAGCTCACCCTTCGTGAATATGCTCTCATCACCGGAGTGAGTTCCGCGCTTGGCCTGGCCCTGATTTCCGTCCTTCTCTACTTCTTCGCCAGTCCATTCAAACCGGGCAGGACACAACAAGGTTGAACTCCCGTTCACTTGGGAAACTTCACCTTCTGATTTGGCACCAACAATCCGCCGGGAGCGGGATTTTTCTCCCCAAAAACAAAGAGAATCTCCGGGGCAATCAAGGACACTTTTGACTCGTCCGCTCGCTTCCGATCCAATTGAAAATGTTCGGCGACAAAGTCGTAGAGGGCCATCCTCTTTGACTTTCCATAGTCGTGCTTTTCCTCCGGCAAATGGACATTCTTCACGGCTCTTTCCTTTCCATACAATTTGTAGATTTTTTGGAGAAAGGGATATTCGAGGGTCGCAGTTTGCTTTGTCCAATCGTCACCATTTGAGACGAGTAATTGTGGCTTGGGCGCGAATAAGGCCGCGATCTCGGCGTTATTTGTGACATGGGATTCCCGAATATGGACCGGCAATCCGCTTTCACATTTGCAACCGCCGAAAAAGTGGCAGGACACCATGACACAGGGCGCTGACAGGGTGATGCGATCATCCAAGGCCGAAATCAAAAACGACTGAGTCCCACCACCCGAGGCCCCCGTCACTCCCACCCTCTTTGAATCAGCCCCCGGCAACTTTAGCAAATAATCAAGAGCCCTCACGGAATTCCACGTTTGGAGTGCCATGACTTGGGAATCCCAACGGTGCTCCCATCCCAATCGTTTAGAATCGCCGTATCCGACCATTTCATATGCGAAAACTCCGCACCCCATGCGGGCCAGAGCACCGCAGCGATATTGCATTTCATCACGATGCCTACCATGATGATGAAGATCATCTTGCGACCAATGGCCGTGGGGACAAAGAAAGACCGGTATCTTTGCAGAGGCCGTCTTTGGCAAATAAAGATTTCCGCACAAATAGTATCCCGGAATCGTTTCGATCCCCACATTTTCAACCGTATATCCGTTCCGCTCCACCCTGGAATGCCGGACGATTCGCATCTCAGTTTTCTTTGGCCATTCCTTAAAGCCCAGGCCTTCACGGATTCCCTTTCGAACCAACCCGCTCCTCTTCTCCCAACTCTCCTGATCCTTAGCAACAGCCAGGATACTCTCCAACTCCTTTCGACCTTCTTCCGGAGTCCGGAATTGCCCCACCCGCAACCCACCCCACAACAATCCAATAAAACAAAAAGCAAGCCCCATCCATTTCATAGCCAGAGTCATATCAAGCCACCCAAAACAGATCGATCAGAATCCTGAGGATCAGCCGTTTTCATCCAACTGCTTGACCACTGTTTTCGGAGCAGGCGCCCGACAACTCCCCTCAATCCATTTGGCCAACTCTTCGCGAGCTTTGGCAACTTTACCAAAAGTCGCACTCGACCATCCATGCTCACTCACGCCCTGTTCCTCCGCCTTCGCCCCCCCATCAACCGCCTCAACCGCACCCGTCCACTTCAGCACTAGACTCCAACCGCCGTGCTTGGCTCCCAAATAAAGAAGTGCCTAGGTTCCATCAAGGACCGATTCCTCTTGTCGAGAGGTCATTTTTTCCGTTAGATAGTAAGCGGACTTTTGCTTCTCAATTTACACCAAAATCATGAATCCAAAAACACCAGTTCTTGGTGCTGCGTATCTGCTGGGAACCTGCTCCCTGCATGCCGGCACAACCTATGACACCCGGCTCTATATTCGTGTTTGGGATACCGAAGGCAGTGGGCGACCTCTCGATCTCTCATTTGCCCATGGAGCCGAAAGCGATTCAGCCGGGATTGTCCCCGAGGACAGACCCAGCCTCGCCCTTGGAGGAGGCAACGATCAGCAGGCCTATTACTTGAACTACCAGTTCACGGCACAAGCCACTCAGCTTGACATTGAAGCAGCCGTTGCTCCTGGCATCGCAAACTCTGGAAGCGCACACATGTATGCTCTCTCCAATCATGTCGCCGTTCCCGAACCTTCCGCGATCGCTCTTGCTGGTCTGGGACTCCTGGGAGCCCTCCGACGCCGGAGGGCCTAACACCGCTCCCATCATGAAACCCGGTCAGAGTGTCCGGCCGGGCTTCCATCCCCTCTCCCCTTCAATTCGCCTACCTTTTCACTCCACTCGCAGTATCATGAAAAAAAATCTTCAACTCCCCATCTTGTCCTCACTTGCCCTGGTCTCGCAATTCACTTCAGCGCAAGTTTCCTATATTCAAATCACCGACGATGCCACCTCCGGGATTAGTTCGGACATGACTTTCACCCATGCCATCGACTTTGGCACCAGCGGCACTGCAATCGTCAACGGCGTTATTTTCGCAAACGGCGTCAATATGACCATCGATGGACGCAACAATGCCGGCACCCGCACCTATGGCCCCAACAACCATGGTGGCAACCCTCCCCCCGCAGTCACCGGAGGCATTGAAAGTCTCTTCAGGGATATGCGCTTCAACGGACCCGACCCCAGCTACATCGAACTTACTAAACTCACTCCTGGCGAATGGTATGACCTCCGCCTCTACGAAAGAGCCTGGGACTTTCAGGGATCCACGCGGACTTACTCGGTCAATTATGATATTGGAGCCGATGGCTCGGTAGAATTCTCCACCCCTAAAATCAACCAAAACGACTCCACTCTCTCCACCCCCGGATTTGCGGACAATGTTTCCTACGCCCTGAGCTACAAGTATCAAGCTGATGACAATGGATCAATCCGCGTCAACATCGATCTCGCAGACGATCAAACCGGCAGCTACCACATCTACGGAATCACCAATGCCGTAGACCCCGACGGAGGATCCAGCTATCTCGTTTCGCTCGACAATAACACCTTTAGTTCAGGTGATACCCAAGACACTCTCGTCGGTAATCTTGCCGGCTCCTTTGGTGGAAATCCCGACTCCTCCACTTTTACTTTGGTCGCTGGAGATGGAGACACCGACAACGGCAAATTCCAAATCAATGGTGATCGCCTCGAAGTCGGCACCTTCGATTTCTCCGGTGCAAATTCCATTAATGGCCAACAATACTCCGTCCGAGTTCAAGGCACTGGAAGCAACACCACCGAGCGCGCCATTCTCCTCACCGTCCTCAATGACGACGATTCCGACAACCTCCTCGACGCCTGGGAAATCACCTGGGCCGGTAACCTCACCGACCTCTCCGCTGAAATCGGAGACGAAGACTTTGACGGAGATGGTCTCACCAATCTTGCTGAATATCAAATAAGCCTCGGAATCTTCGGCGATGGAACTCCCGCCTATCCCGATATTGACCCCACCAAAAAGGACACCGATGATGACACCCTCGAAGACGGCGAGGAAATCAACCCCACCGGAACCCGCCCGCCAACAAGCCCAACAAATGGCGACACAGACGCCGATGGCCTCAGCGATCTTGTCGAAACCAATTCCGGCACCTACGTCGATGCCAATGACACCGGATCCAATCCAACCCTCTGCGACAGCGACGGAGACTTCGCCATCGATACCTGGGAAATCACTTACAACACCGATCCCAGTGATCCCAATTCCACGCCCGCTCCCGTCGGCCCCGTGGCTATTGTCCCAATCACCGACGACGCCAGCACTGGTCTCGATCCCGCCAAGACATACACCCATCTCATCAGCGGTGCTGGCTCAGCAACGGTCAATGGAGTGCCCTTCGACATTCTCGACATTAACGTAGACCCTGCTGATTTCACTTGGGACACCTTGACGTGGAACAAAAGGCAGATTCCAGCCACCGTTGGAGATTGGGATGCCCTTGCCGCCGGCGTCAGTCCAAATGTGCAGACCCTTCTCAGTTCCTTCACCTACTCCGGAACGGGAACCAACCCAGGCAGCAGCCAAAAATTCACCCTCTCGAATCTCACCCCCGGAGCAAACTATGACCTCAGAATTTATAGCCGCCAATGGGATACCGAAGGTTCCGGACGACCCAGCGATATCGTCTTCACCAATGGCGATCAAACGGTGCAACCCTTTAGCTCGATGCCACTGGATCGCCCCGGCCTTTTGACAGGCTCCGGTATTCATAATGATGCCTACTACCTGACCTATCAATACACCGCCCAGACCACTGAACTTGTGATCGACGCCAGCGTTCCTCTCTGCGCACCCGGTAACAGCGGTAGCTTCCACATGTATGCGCTCAGCAACGAGATTGCCTCCGGAGCACCCCTCGGACAGATTCTGATCACTAATCAGGTCTTCCTGAACGACGGTCGTTTCGCCATTGGCTTCCAGGCAAAACCCCAGACAACCTATCAGGTCACGAAATCCTCCAATCTCATCGGCGACTTTTTCCCTCTGGACCAACCGCTGGCCGTCACCACTGATGTCGAAGGAAACGGTCAGGCCATCATCCCAGCCTCCGAAACCTCAGAATCGAAGGAATTCTACCGAATCGAAGAGTAATACTCGCGATCTTAATCACTATTCTTATATTCTGGGCGGGGCCTCCATCAGGGGGCCCGCCCTTTTCCTTTCTTCAAGAATGAAAAAATCACTCCTATTTCTAGCTCTCGCACACTCACTGAATGCCTCTGACAGCGTGGTGACTTTTAACGAAATCCACTACAACCCGCAGGGAACGGCTGAAGACCTCGAGTGGATTGAAGTCCATAATCAAATGGCCATCAATGTTGATTTCTCAGGCTGGAAGGTCACGGGGGGAGTCAACTTCACCGTCCCCGACGGGACAGTCATTCCCGGCGGAGGCTACTTTCTCGTCGCCAAAGATCCTTCCAACCCTGCGCTTACCGGCCTGAATGTCACCGGTCCGTTCACAGGAAGCCTTGCCAATGGTGGAGAGACAATCCGACTCCGAAGCAGATCGGAGCGACTGATGGATGAGGTCGATTATTCCGACTCCAGGCAGTGGCCGGTCGGCCCCGACGGTTCGGGAGCCACCCTTGCTAAAATTGAAAGCTCTCTCCTTTCCGATAAAAGCTCCTCCTGGAGAAGCAGCTCGCAAATCGGAGGAACCCCCGGCGCAGCCAATTTCCCATCGGCCAGCCTCCCCATCCCGCACGTCTTCGTAGCAAGCGATGCCTCGTGGAAGTTCGAAGACTCCGGCTCAGCTCCATCCGCAAACTGGAATAGCTCAAATTACAACGACAATGCGTGGGCCTCCGGCCAAACACTTTTCGGCACCACCTCGGGAGGCGGAGGCCCGGCCATCCTCCCTGTGACCGACCACCTCGTCGAACGCTTTCGCGCGAGTGACCTGAACCTGACAAATGGGCAAATCGTTTCTAGCTGGCCTGACACCGCAACCGCTGATGGTCAAACTCAATCAGCCAGCTCGGTCGGCAATCCAACCTTTGCCGCCAACGCCACTCCCTCCGGAGAACCGGCCGTTCGTTTCGATGGCAACGACCAACTTCGAACCTCCATCGCTCCCGGTATCGGAAACACCTCCGGATTTGTCTTTTTCGCCGTCATCAAAGCCAACTCAACACCCGGCAACGGAGGTGTTGGAAACGGATCCGGCCCCTACATCTGGGATCGGGACAGCAACGTTTCCGACTCACCGCTGACCTCGCTGAAATCCGATGGCGGACGATATGCTCTTCAAAAGCGGTATGACAACGGCTCAGGACTCGGCGGACCAATCTCCAGCACCTCGATTTCCACCAGCGACTACCAAATTGTCGCTATTCGCCGAAACCGCTCGGACAGCCAATTCGAAACCTGGGTCGACGGCGTCCAAGAAGCCACCAACAATGATACTGGAGCAGCCCTCACCCCACAACCCATAGTTATTGGTAACCACTCCGACGGTAACGGTGGATTCGACGGAGATATTGCCGAACTTCTCATTTACGAGGACGAACTCACCGACTCTGAGTTCGAATTAGTGGGAGCCTATCTCGAGTCACGCTATGGCCTCGACACCGAATTCCCCGGGAATGGAGCAGCCCCAACGACCGAACTCGATGACAACGGCTCGACCGCTTATCTTCGCCAAACATTCACCTACAACGGCGACCCCAACAACACCTCGGTTCGACTCAATCACCTAGTCGCCGATGGCGCCGTTGTTTATCTCAATGGCGTTGAAGTTCAACGCGTCAATATGCCTGACGGAGACGTCTCTCATGGCACCAACGCGCTCAGCGATATTGCCTCTCCAATCTCTTCAGGATTCATCACTCTGCCTGGCTCTTCCCTGCTGAACGGATCCAACGTTCTGGCCGTTTCCCTGCACCCGGCTTCCGGCAACACCTCCGTTTCCTTCGCCTCGACTCTTGAAGGAACCGAGACGCCGCCCGATCCATCCTCAAGCAGCGGACTCGCACTCAATGAAGTCTCACCCGCCGGCGTCAACAACTTCTTTGTCGAGTTCATCAACCCGGGAAGCACTCCTGTCTCGACCAGCGGCTACACCCTGCAAATCGATGGAACCTCACCGCTCACCATTGAACTGCCGGACGCGACACTCGCACCGGGAGAACTTCTCCTGATTGACCATACTTCGTTCCCACAAATTCCCGGCAGCGGCGACAAACTCTTCCTCTATTCATCCAGCGGATCCTCTCTCGCCGACGCCCGGGAAGTCACCAATCGCCTCCGCGGCCTCAGCCCCGACTACCCCGGTCAATGGCTCTTCCCGGATTTTAGTACTCCCTTCTCTCCTAACGCCTTCGCTTTCAACACAGATATCGTCGTCAACGAAATTTGCTACAACCCGCCCATTCTCGATGCCGACCCCGGAGTCCCGCCCACTGTCAACGTGGTCCCCCTCATCGACTCAGGCGACATTTGGCGCTATAATGAGAAAGGCGACTCCCTTCCCTCCGACTGGGCCAGTCAAGAACATGCCATCGGCGGAAACTGGGAATCGGGCCCAACCACTCTCGCCTACGAAACCGGTCTCGACATCACGACCCTCACCAATCCTGCCAGCAACTTCCCCAGGGTGGTCACCTACTACTTTGAAACTGAATTCAACCTCACCGCACAAGAAGTAGCCGATCTGGAAACACTGAGCTTCAATCATCTGATCGACGATGGTGCCATCTTCTACCTTAACGGGGTGGAACTAGATCGATACCAGATGTCAGCGGGAACCGTGAGCTCCAGCACATTTGCCAGTGACTCGGTTGGAAACGCCGCCTGGATTGGAGAATATTCGATCTCAATTCCAGCCGGTGCCGCCCGGGTCGGAAGCAACCGGATCTCGGTCGAAGTTCACCAGCAGTCCCTTGGCAGCAGTGACATCACCTTCGACTTCGAAGCGAAAGCTGAATTCGTCACCGACCCCGGCATCCCTGCAACCAAATCCCGGCCCGGCAGCGCCCAGTGGATCGAGCTTTACAATCGGGGAACACAGGACGTCAACCTAGCCAACTGGGACTTTGGCGAAGGAGTGGACTACGACTTCCCCGAAGGAACAACCCTCGCTGCCAATTCTTACCTCGTCATTTCCAACGATCCGGCAACCCTTGCAAGCCAACATCCCAGCATCACCGTCCTCGGCCCCTTCGAAGGTAGCCTGAGCCGACGAAGCGAGACCATTACCCTACGCGATCAATACAATAATCCAGTCGACACCCTTCGGTATTTCGATGGCGGAAGATGGCCGGACAAAGCCGACGCCCAGGGCTCGACCATCGAGCTAATCGACCCGAATGCAGACAACTCAATGCCCGCGGCATGGGCCGCCAGTGATGAACTCGCACGAACCTCCTGGCAGAACTACACCTTCCGCGCCACCGCTTCCAGCAGCCCCGTTGGAAATGACAGTCAATGGCGGGAATTTATTTTCGGAATGCTGGAGGAAGGTGAAATTCTTCTCGATGATCTCACCGTCACCGAGAATCCCGATGGCTCCGCCGTCGCCATGATTAGCAACGGGACCTTCAGCAATCTCAATACCTGGCGGGCACTTGGAAACCACCGCGATGTCGAAATCATCCCGGATCCCGACGGAGGAGGCAGCGTCCTCCACCTGAAGGCCATTGGTTCAACCGAGCATCAACACAATCACGTTGAAGCCACCCTCGCCAACAATCGCAGCATCACCAACGGGCGGGAATACGAAGTCTCTTTCCGCGCGCGTTGGTTGAGTGGAAGCCACCTTCTCCACACCCGCCTTTACTTCAACCGCATCCCGCACACTTTCCATCTCGAAAGACCGGACATCTTTGGCACTCCCGGCGCAGCCAACTCAACTCTCGTCGCAAACGCCGGCCCCTCATCGGAAAACCTCTCCCACTCCCCTGCCGTCCCAGCAGCCGGAGAAAGCGTCACCATCAATGCTGACGTTTTCGATACCGATGGCATTGACACCCTGACTCTGAACTACCGAGTCGAAGGAGGCGCTTTCGCAAGCGTGCCCATGGCCCGGGTTGGCGCAACTCCGAAGTGGGAAGGAGCAATCCCCGGCCAAAGTGCAGGAAACGTCGTACAATTCTACCTCACCGCTACCGATAGCCTCGGAGCCGCCACTTTCATCCCTGCCGATGGCCCCGATTCCCGTGCAATGTATGAGGTCGAAGATGGTCGTGCCGCCACCACCGATTGCATCAACAACTTCCGCATCGTTATGGATCCTGCTGATCTAACCTGGATGTTCACCCCGCGCAATCTCATGAGCAACGGACGGGTTCCCTGCACTGTGATCGATCGCGAAGGCAAGGCCTACTACAATGCCGGCGTCCGCATCAAAGGATCACAGCGCGCGCGGGGACAGAGAAATCGCGTTGGCTTCAACGTCGGCTTCCCTTCCGACCAACTCTTCCGCAACACCCACCGAAGCGTTGCCATCGACCGCTCTGAAGGTCAGGTCGTGGGGCAACGCGAACTCCTCTTTGACCTCATGGCAACCTCATCGGGTGGGGTGCCGGGAGAATTCAACGATCTCGCTTACGTCATCTCGCCAAACCCCATCCACACAAGCGCCGCGATTCTTCAAATGGCCCGCTTTGGCTCTGTCTTCCTTGAGGATCAGTTTGAAGATGGAAGCGATGGAACCGTCTACGAATACGAACTCGTTTACTACCCCACTACCACCGACGCAGGCGGCTACAAGGTTCCAGAACCGGATCGTGTCGTTGGTCGCGACATCAACAATATGGGTGACGACCCTGAGGCTTATCGCTGGACCTACCTCATCAAAAACAATCAGGAGTTTGACGACTACCAACCAGCTATGGCCCTCGGCAAACAATTCAGCAAATCCACCGCTGATTTTAATACCAGCGTTGCCGATGTCCTTGATGTCGACCAATGGCTCCGCGCCCTCGCCTACTCATGTGCCTCCGGCGCCGGAGATTCCTTCTACACAAATTCAAATCACAACGGACAATTCTACGGTCGTCCCGACGGCAAGATCCTTTACTTCCCGCATGACATTGATTTCTCCTTCAATGCCACTCGCGGCATCTTCGAGAATTCAGAGCTCAATCGTATTGTTGCAAACCAAGCTTACCGACGCGCCTATCTCGCCCATCTCTATGATATTTGCACGACCGTTTACAACCGATCATGGATGGCCCCGTGGACCGCACACTTTGACGAATGTGTTCCGGGCGGCAATGTCTTCTCCGATGACTTGAGCTACATCAACAGCCGCTCGAACTATATCCTGAACCAAGTCAGGTCTCAGGTCCCCCAGGTTTCCTTTGCCATCACCACTAATGGCGGGAACAACTTCTCCACCATGGACAGCCCTGTCATTCTGGACGGACGTGGTTGGGTCGACGTCAAAGAAATCCGCCTCTCGAATGGGACGGTGCTCGACACCACCTGGACGACTACCGATGACTGGCAGATCCCTCTCACCTTAGGAATCGGCACCAATGTAATCAGACTCGAGGCCTTCGATAGCCAGGGAGATTCCGTCGGGAGCGACAATATCACAATCACCCGCACAGGCGGACCCGACATCCCCGGACCGGACACGCTGGTTGTCTCAGAGATTTTTTACAACCCGTCCGGACAGGGTGAAGGCACCGAATTCATCGAACTCCTCAACGTGGGAGACGGATCACTCGAGCTGGGAGGCTCTCGATTCACCGATGGCATTGACTTCACCTTCCCTGAATCCACGACCCTGGCACCGGGAGGGCGCATCCTCATCGTTGGAAACCGAACCGCCTTTGAAGCCCGCTATGGGGTTGGCCTTCCGATCACTGGCGAATTTGAAAACGGAACAGTTCTAAGCAACGGGGGTGAACTCATCACCTTGCAAAACAACACGGGCACCGTTATTCAGTCCTTCACCTATGATGACAACGCCCCTTGGCCGGAAGCTGCCGATGGTGACGACTTTAGCCTCATTCTTTTGAACCCTGCTTCACTTCCCGATCACAATCTCCCCACCAACTGGAGAGCCAGCGCGTCGTTCGGCGGGAATCCGGGCAGCGAAGACGCATGCCCGCCCTTCGTTGGAGATACGACTGCTGATAACGACCTCGATGGCATCCCGGCATTGATCGAATACTATCTTGGCACTTCGGACAGCACGTATGGAGATGCCCAATCAAACCTCGAGTATGGCACCATCATCGGAGCCGGGCAAATCTTCCCTTCCTACACCGTCACTCACAAGGTTGGAGCAGACATTGTGGAAGCCAGCGCTCAAATCTCCCTTAATCTTGAAGATTGGTCGAACCTCACCATAGACATCGTTCCTCATGAACAGGTTTCCAACGGAGACGGAACAGCCACGTCGACCTGGCGCAGCACGAGACCTCTCGAAACGACGCCCCGTCAATTCTTCAGACTCAGAGCCGTCATTGAATAATCTTTCAATCAAGGGGTGACCGTTCCGCCCCGACCTTGAGGCGGAATGGTATCACTACCGAAAGCGGCCATGATTTACCACATCGGTGAATCAGGCTCAGTTCGAAATAGCGATCAACAGGCTGAAGAGTAAATCGCATCGAAGGAACTCTCCGACTTGCCTCTAGATTAATCGGCCCGAGTGTCCTACATGATAATTTCTCCCCCAGAACTGGAAGCCATGGACAAACTTCCACGCGTCCAGCTCGCCACCACTCTTCCGGGTCCCAAGCCCATCTGCCTCGTAGGCACCCGTTCCTCCTCGGGAGTCTCAAATCTAGCACCCTTTTCAAGCGTCACACATCTTGGGTCAGTTCCGATCCTTCTGGGAATGGTCACCCGCCCCGACACCGTGGACCGACACACCCTGAAAAACATTCTCGAAGCGAGGGAATGGACTCTCAATCACATCACCGCTGAAATTTTAGAAAAAGCCCACCAATGCTCGGCCCGCTATCCCTCCGATATTTCCGAATTTGAAGCAACTGGCCTAACTGAAGCCAGCCACTCCGGCTTTGAAGCCCCATTCGTCAAAGAAAGTCCGCTCAAAATCGGCCTCACCCTTGAAGAAATCGTCAATATCCCGTCAAACGGCACTAAACTCATCGTCGGACGGGTCAAGCTCATCGACCTTCCCGACCAAACAATCGGGAATGACGGCTCGCTGGACCTCACTAGGCTTGGCTCCGTCGCATCCACCGCGCTAGACACCTATTTCTCCCTCACTGAAATCGCCCGTCTCCCATACGCCAAACCGGATGCCACCCCATCCTGACCCCCTCTGAAAAGCAGTCTTTTTTCATGGCAGCAAGAGTGCTATATCAAACCCAAGGCACTTCAAAACTATGAGAATTATTCTAGCGACCCTCTGGCTCCTCGTACCTCTCGGCTTCGCCGCCTATCATTACGGTCCCGGCCAAGAACAATTGGAGCTTGATGACACCGAGACCTTCCTTGCCGAGGCACGCACCGCTATCAAAGAAGGAAAGTGGGCTTTAGCCATTAAATCCTACCAAAACGCGCTCGCCAAACTCCCCAAGGAGAACAAGGAGGCCTCCATGAGAATCCAGCTGGAAATTGCGAAGGCTAAGATGCAAAACTCCGGCCTTCCCGAAGCCCGCGAAGACCTTGCTGAACTCGTTTCACAGATCAACGACGACCCTAGCTTCTCATCCGGGCTTAAGGAAGAAACGCTAGCCGCTCTTGCTAACGCCCGCTACTATATGACCTACCTCATGAAGCTGGAGGGTCTTCCTGCCGAGGAATGGGAACCCGAAATCGAAGCTGCCCGACAGGAATACAAACTTCTGGCCCAAACTGGCTCTGATAAGGAAAAGCACCTTGCTGATCTCGAATCAGCCATTCGCCTGGCACGAGCCGAACCAACAGAACTTTACGGTTTGCCAATTCCCAACCAATGACAAGGCTGTAGCTCGGGCGGTCGCCCGAATCCAAAAGCCAAGCCAGGAAAAAAGCCTCAGGACTCACGCGGGGCCGGAGCTGGCCCACCCGCTGACGGCTCCGGCTCCTAGCAATATCATCGTTCACCTCACGATCCCAACTCCATGAACCTTAGGAATTTCCTACCGCTTTCGCTTACCCTGATCTCTGCATCAGCTCAGACCGTCACACGCTTTTCCACCGAGATCGAGATGCTTCAAGGCATGGAAGCCGAAGGTGGACAAGCGGTCCCAAGCATTTCATCTCAAGGACGCCCTCCCTCCAAAGCTCCGCAGACACCCGAGCAACAGCGGACGAAAATGCTGCAGGGGCTTAAGATTGATCGCACCACTTCCGGCATCCTCGCCACCCGGCTGTCGGAGAAAAACCAGGAAGGAAAAGCTCCCACCTCTCTTCCCGAAGTTCCAAAGGATCCAGAGGTCGAACCTCCGGAAAATTCTCAAGTTAAAAAACAGCGCGAAAACAAGGCCAAGCTCGCTACTTTCAAAAACGACTTCGACAAGTTTTCCCGCGACGTAACCTTGGGACGATGGGAGGAAGTCAAAATATACCTTTCCGCCCTTCCCGCCGGGGATGCTACTCTGGCCTTCCGCCAGATCGTCACCCAACTAAACGCTCCAGTCATCGTCCGCCCTCGAAAGGAACTGACCAGTCTCGGAGCTAAGCAACATCAACAACAACAATACCTCCGTCCTGAAGAATTTCTCGCGCTCTCGGACGCCTCACAGAAGGCTCCGGACAACTCGGTTCTTCCCCAACTCGCGGGTTTGATCAAAGGAGCTCGCAAACCACCCCGCGACTTCTTTGCCGTTCTCTCCAAAGGAACCCGATATTTCGGGCTTGGCGATGAAGAGACAAAGGCCCGTACTGCCCGGCTCTTAATTGAAGCAGGCCACCTGGACGAAACCACGCCATTCCTTCCGGCACTCAAGCAGGCCGAAGAAAAGAAAAATCATCCCGCACTCAACCTTCTGGGCCGCTACCATGCCGAGTCCCACTCCGCAAATCGCGACGGCGATCACCTAGAGAATGCCTGGAAAATATCCCTTGGGATCATCAGCGAAAAAAAAGCTCCGGTAAACGAACGTGCCGAGGCCCTCTACCGCGCTCTTGCCCTTGTCCCGGAACTTGAAGACGGCACCGGAAGCGACTGGCTCGTAAGAACTTTTGCCAACGCATCCGCAGAGGGTTTTGAAATCCTCGCCACCGTCGGAACGATGGCTTCCCAGGTTCGAGAACATCGGTCGGCAGAATTCCGGCTTGAGCAACTTAAGCTCCAAACGGCGGCCGTCGCCGCGCTCACTTCCAATGAAAAAATCGACCTTAAACCCTGGCAGGAAGTTTTGACTTTGTATGTTCGCAACTGGAATGCCGAAGCCGAACGCTCCTACCGGCTTGACACCTCAAACTCAATGCGTCCCCAAGCTAAGGTCGATTCTTTTGGCAACCTCTTCTACTCCCGCTACCAGCCCCCCGTTCGGCAAACTAATACGCGTGTCACTCCAGCCATTCCTTCCGGCGACCTCCTCCGCACCCGACCCGACGAACAGTGGCTTTCGCAAGTCGATTCACCAGTTCGACTCGAAAACATCGCTCTTTCCGCCAAGCTCTTTCTTAAGGTTAAAGAGGAAGAGAAAGCCTTTCCGATTCTCAAAAAACTAGCCAAGGTAAAACCCGAGGAAACCAAGGAGTTGGTCCGCGAAATGATCCAGGTCTGGGCCGAAAACAACAATCCAAACCAGCAAAGTCGCTACCGCTCCAGCTACTCTTATTACTACGGTTACAACCAGCGGGCCGAGACTATCCCGCTAACCCGCTCCAAGCAGGAACGGAACCTCAAGCTTCTCGCCAACATGGTAACAGAAGTGAAAGCCCTAGAACTCGATGAAAATTTCCAGGAAGAATTTGCCGATGCCTTCATCCAAGCTCACTCGCAAGCCGAAGTCTGGCGAGTAGAGGCACTCACGGCTGTCTTTGGGGAGACTTCGAAGCTCGACGCAGGCACCATTGCCTCCCTCCTCCGTCGCATGCGGCAAAACCTCGCTCTTCTCTGGCCCAACCCCAAGCTCCAGGAGCAGGCCAAAACCAATCGGAAGGACAAGGAACTAGAGACCCAAATCTTTAAGGGCTACTCCGCGGCCAAGAACCTTTGCCTCGACGCGCTCGATCAACATCCCGACAACTGGGCCCTCAAGATCCAGCTCGCTTCAATCAAATACGAGGAATCCAACTACAAGGCCGGAATTGACTCGCACCCCGAGCACTCCACAACCAAGGCCTTCGCCCTCGAAGACCTCGCCGAAGCGGCATCGGACTATGTTTCCACGCTTCCTTTCGAAAACGAAGAAGAGGAGTCCACCGAAGCTTTTTCCACTTGGTTTTATGCCGCACTCGGCTCTCCAGATCTCGCCGCGCTGAAAGCAGAACACCAGCCTATCCCGGCTGAATTCGCCAAAATTAAAGCTGCGCTCGAAAGCATCCCCGAGGCTTTCAGGCAACGTCATCTCGACAACTTCGCTAAAACCCTCAACTCCCGCCTCGCCAACGTCAAAGCTGATCTCAAATACCGCTTCCTGGAAGCTGCACTGCAAATTACGGGAAAACACAAGCGCATTGAGGAGGCCGCCCGCGTTTTCGAATACTATCAGGACCTCGTCACCGAAATCGAACTCGACGTCCATCTTGATGGCCCAGACCAAATCGACGCAAAAAAGCCTTTCGGCCTCTTCGTCAATCTACGCCACACCAAAGAGATCGAGCGCGAATCCGGCGGATTCCAACGCTACCTTATCAACCAAAACAGCTCGCCTTATTCCTACAACTACGGCCGTCCCACCGAGGACTACCGTGACAAGTTCGAAAAAGCAGCACTTAGCGTTCTCGAAGAACACTTCGAAATCGTCTCCCTCACTTTTCACAACTCAAAAGTCGCCAGTCGAACCGATGCCCAGGATGGCTGGACCGTCACTCCATACGCTTACTTCCTGCTCAAGCCAAAAGGTCCGGAGATCGATGCCATTCCCCCACTCAAGATCGATCTCGATTTCCTCGACACCTCCGGCTACGTTGTCCTACCCATCGCTTCCGCAGCGATCCCAATCGATGCCAGCGGAAAGGCTCCAACCCGCCCTTACCGGGACCTTTCCCTCGCCATGATCCTTGATCAGCGCGAAACCGAAGAGGAAGGCAATGTCACCCTAGAAATTCGGGCCTCCGGGCATGGGCTGGTTCCGTCTCTCGACGAATTGATTGAGCTTCCTATCGAGGGCTTTGAAATTGCCTCAACCGACGACCGGGAATTACAAGTCGATGAACTGGACGCCCGAACCGATGATGGAGCACCCATCTCGACTCACGAATGGCGTCTCGTTTTGGAGCCGACATCCAACAACCTTCCCAAAAATTTCACTTTCCCCGAGGTCCTTGCCAATCTTTCGACCGAAAGTGATGAGGGCCTTTCTCTCCAAAAATATGAAGATGTCGATCTTGTCGCAGTTGACCAAACAACCGCAATTCAGGGTGGATCCTCCAAATCCCCTCCCTACCTTTTCTTCCTTGTCCTACTCATTCCAGCCATCGGAGTCGCCGTTTACTTCCTCTTCTTCAAAAAGAAGGCGGAGATTGTCGTAGACCGAGGACCCGAACTTCCCGGCACCCTGACGCCGGTCAGTTTGTTGGCCTTCCTCGAGGGACTGCAACGCGATACCAAGTTCCCCAAAGAAGCTCGTTCCAAGATTCAGGAATCCATTCAATCTCTCAAGGATCGGTCCTTTGGGCCCAGCGCCGACGTTCCCGACGCTGAGGAACTAAAGAAAATCGCTAAAACTTCGATCGAGCCGCTCCAGAAAGCAGGATGAAATCTCTGAAACTCGATTGTTAGACCCC
Source organism: Akkermansiaceae bacterium (assembly GCA_039768565.1). GTDB lineage: Bacteria > Verrucomicrobiota > Verrucomicrobiia > Verrucomicrobiales > Akkermansiaceae > SW10. The sequence continues at coordinate 35,005 of JBDNAG010000077.1, forward strand.
GCTCGCATTCTGCGTAATTAGAGCTATACTCAACCTGTCCATGGCCCAGCTGATTCGTATACTTCTTCCTGTTGCTGTCTTAGCAGCCGGATATTTTGCGTTCCGACAACTCGCCGAAGAGAAAGAAAAGCCCCGTGCTCGCCGCGGCGAACGGCAGCAAATTGAAGCTGAGGCCGAGCTCCTCGAACGAACTGAATATCAGGTCGTCCTCCAGTCTCAGGGCCTTGTGCAACCACACAACCAAACCTCTTTAACTCCCCGGGTGAATGGTCGGGTAAGCGGAATTTCACCAAATTTCGAAAGCGGCTCATTCTTCAAAGAAGGGGAAACTCTTTTGATGATCGACCCAACCGACTTTCAAACCGCCAAAACTGCCGCCTTGGCTCGTTTGGCCAGGGCGGAAGCTGCACTCGCACAAGAGGATGCCCGCGCAAAGCAGGCCCTCCTCGACTGGAACGACCTCGGTTACACCGAACCCCCAACTGACCTTGTTCTTCGCAAGCCTCAACTGAAAGAGGCCGAAGCCAATGTCAAAGCCGCCCAAGCTGACCTTGATGATGCGGAACGTGACCTGGAGCGCACCGAAGTTATCGCACCGTATGCCGGCAGAGTGAGGCAGCGCTTGGTTGGACTCGGCCAGTCTGTGAGCTCGGGAACAGTCCTTGGAGAAATCTTTTCCACCGACTTCGCAGAGGTTCGCCTCTCCCTCTCCGCACGGGAACTAACTCACATCACCCTACCCAATAACCCCGATGATTCACCTGTCGAAATTACTTTGGTCGACGCCCTCACCGAAGACTCAGGCCAAACCTGGAACGGGAAAATCGTAAGAACAGAAGGTGTTCTCGACGAACGATCCCGCAAACTCTTTGTCATCGCCCGGGTCGACGATCCATTCGGCTTAAAAAAATCCGCAGAAGACAAAAAGTCCGACCCTCTCCGCATTGGGCAGCCAGTGCGGGCAATCGTCAGCGGAGCCACCATTCAAAACGTCTTTGTCATTCCTCGGAACACTCTCCGTCGACCCAACGAAATCCTCCTTATTGACCCGATTGAAAATACCCTGAAAAGGCAGAAAATCACTCCAATTTGGACAGATCCGGAGAATCTCGTAGTTATGGAAGATCTCATTGAAGGCTGGCACTTGGTCACCAACAGACTCGCTGCTGCACCTGAAGGCGCAAAGGTCACGATCGTTGAACCGGAAGAAGAGCCTAAAGCGGCTCTCAAGAAAAAAGATACAGAGCCCGCCGCCTAAGAGAGCCTTGATCAATCAAGGTCTGATGGGCATTTTAAACCTCTGTTCTTTCCATGACCTTTAATCTTGAAGAAGTTACACCCGGCGATCGCTATCGCATCCTAGCCTCCCTGATCACACCACGGCCCATCGCATGGGTCACGACTCAGGACCGCGAAGGAATCACCAACGCCGCACCTTTCTCCTTTTTCAACGTCTTTGGCTCGAATCCTCCCATTGTGGCTTTTGCACCAGGCAACAAGGACCGCCAAACGCCCAAGGACACCGCGCGAAATATCCGCGAGAACCGCGAGTTTGTCATCCATACCGTCGACGAACCACTTGGCGACGTGATGGTCGCTACTTCTGCAACCCTTCCCCATGGGGAGAGCGAAATCGATCTGCATAAGCTCGCAACCCTTCCTTCTCTAAAAATCTCGGTGCCCCGAATTGCAGATGCTCCGGTCGCGATGGAATGCACCGAACACTCAACGATCGAGATTGGAACCAACCGGCTCATTTTAGGCATCGTTCATTGCGTTCATGTCCGCGACGGGCTCATGGATGAAAAAGGCTACCTTCAGCCTAGCAAGTATCACCCGCTGGGCAGAATGGCATCGCCCGATTGGTATTCCCGCACCAATGATCAATTTGAAATCCCGCGCCCCGACTAAAGCCTCCAAATTTCACCATGCTTCTCTCCTATGACACTCTCGGACCGGGTTCCGCAGAGCCCTTAATATTCCTCCATGGCCTTGGTGCTGGAAGAATTCAAATCACTTCGGGGCTTATCGATCTTGAGAACGTTCGCCTCATCGCCCCCGACATGCCGGGCCACGGAGAATCAATGGACTTCGGTTCAGAAACTTTCTCCTTTGACTCTTTTGCGGATCACGTGATTGCTCTCATGGATCACCTTGGGATTGAACGCTGCCATCTCGGTGGCCTTTCGATGGGCTCGGGCATCACGCTCAATATCGCACTCCGGTATTCGGACCGATTCAAGAAGCTCGTCCTCCTCCGTCCCTCGTGGCTCGATTCGACCTGCCCCGCCCATCTCAAGCTCGTTGCAGACGCTGGAAAAATGAATCAAACCGATTTCGAGGCTCTCCCGGAATTTCAAAAACTCCTGTCCGCCAACGAATCGGTCGCAAAGTCCATTACTGCAGTGTACCAACGCCCAGACAATTCGGTGCTCAGCCGCATGTGGAAATCCCGCCCGTTTGTATCCCTGAATAACCTCGAAAGCATTTCGGCACCCGCCTTGGTTATGTCCAGCCCGCGAGACGATCTTCATCCAGAATCCGTTGCTTCCGCGATTGCCAACGCCCTTCCAAACTCTCAACTTGTTAACCTCCCGGCGCGCTACTACGAACCGGAAGATTATCAGCAATCTCTCAATCAACACATTAACCAGTTCTTAAATCCATGATCACAAAACGTATCACCACTGAGCAAATCCTCGCCAATCTCAAAGCGAAAGTCGACGCCCGCATTCCTATTATGATCTCCTCCGCGGGATCCGGCCTCGTCGCCAAACTACAGGAAGCCGCTGGCACCGATTGCATCAACACCTTCTCTGGGGCTCGCCTTCGTGCCAACGGCATGGGAACGATGTCCATGATGTGGCCCATCCTTGACTCTAATAAGCAGACCCTCGACTACACCCGCGAAGACATTATGCCGGCTCTCAGCGGCAAATCCTTCGTCTGCGCCTGCCTAAATGCCAACGACCCCCTCAAAGACATGCGCATGGTTCTCCAGCAATGCAAAGACATGGGTGTGCAGTCCGTCTCCAACATCGGGCCATCGGTTTCTTATGTGGATCACGATTCCGAAATCTTCAAGGTTATCACCTCCGCAGGTATCACCCTCCAAAACGAAATCGACATGCTCATTCTCGCCAAGGAAGAGATGGATATGGTTTCCGTCGGCCTAGCCTTTACTGAAGAAGATTCCTACGCGATTTGCGAACAGGCCAAGCCCCACATTTTCTGCTATCATGCCGGAACAACCAAAGGCGGCATCAAGGGCTATGACAATGGCATGACCATTGAGGAAACCGCCGAGCAAACCGAGAAGGTTTACCAAAAGTGTCGCGAACTCAGCCCCGACACCATCCTCGTAGCCCACGGTGCAGCCATGGAAACACCATCGGACGCACAGTATATGCTAAACCACACCAGCGGCCACGGTTTCTGGACCGGATCATCCACCGAGAGGCTCCCTATCGAACGCGCAGTTTCAGCAGCCGCTGACGAATTCCGCGGACTGAGCTTCGACAGCTAGGATTAGAAACCAACCGATCTCTCTTTAACAAACGAACCCCGGGTGAATCACCAGGGGTTTTTTTGTGGTCACGAGTCCAAATGGATTTTTGAAAATAGTAACGTCTTGCCGGCCTATTCCAATCTCATCCCTGTCTACAAGGGAGATGACAAAGCCCAGTCAACCAGACCAAGAAACATTCGATGACGGGTTGTCTTATTTGCCTGGATCTCAGCGAAGAGGAAGCGTGTTGATCGCAGGATAGCACCACTCTGTCACTTCTAGACATACAACTCGCTGAAGACTAAAAGCGAGAAAATTTCACCACCCCCAATTTCACTGCATCAGCACGCCTTACAAGACTCCTCTTTCAACTTTACCACGATAGAACCCTGGAAATTTCCAATATAGCAGTAATCTTTCTTCTTCCGCCATCATGTTTCGCTCATTACCTTTTAAAATTATCCTCTGTGCCTTCACCATGCTCCTGCTTGGCGGAGTAGGAGGATTTCTCACCTCATCATCGCTCAAGGATTGGTTCGAAAGCATAGAGCACCCCGCAGGCCGCCCTCCAAACTGGGTTTTTGGCCCCGTCTGGTCCGCCCTCTACCTCATGATTGGCATCAGCTTCGCCCTCATATGGCATTATCATCCTCAACAAATAGGCAAAACCTGCCCAACTCTCTTCTTCCTGAGCCAGCTGATTCTTAATCTCTTGTGGACTCCCGTGTTCTTTGGGCTCCATCAACTTGAAGCTGCGCTGATCATTATCTTCCTCATGTGGCTTTTTATTGCCCTCACAGTTCACGAATTCGCAAAACTTTCGAAGGCCGCCGCCACGCTGCTCATCCCTTACCTTCTTTGGGTCACCTTCGCCATTTACCTGAATGCCGCCTACGCTTGGCTCAATTAGTTCAATCCCACCGGATTGCACAATCCACAACTCGGAAGTGATTTCATGAAAATCTACAGCGGTTCATGCGTAACCTTAACATGCGCTGTCTTCCGAAACTTTTTGCCTTTCTAATACTAAGCCTCCCGCTCTTTTCCCAAGCTGGCCAACGCCCAAACATCATCATCATCATGGCCGATGATATGGGCTACTCGGATATCGGTTGCTACGGCGGTGAAATTAAGACTCCAAATCTAGACCGTCTGGCCTCCAACGGGATGCGCTTCACCCAGTTTTATAACACCGCCCGCTGCTGCCCTACCCGCGCATCGCTCCTCACCGGACTCTACGCCCATCAAGCTGGTATCGGACACATGACCGGCGACTACGGCATTCCTCAATATCAAGGCTACCTCAACAAAGAATGCGTCACCATCGCGGAAGCCCTTAAGCCCGCCGGCTACCGTACCTACATGGCGGGAAAATGGCACGTCACCCCCAAAATTAACCACGACAGCCCCAAGGACAACTGGCCCCGACAACGCGGATTCGATAAGTTTTTCGGCACCATTCACGGAGCCGGCTCACTCTTCGATCCGAATTCCCTCACTCGCAACAACACCCAAATCACTCCGGAAAACGATCCCGAATACAAACCGGACGGCACATGGTATTACACCGACGCCATCTCGGACAACACTGTCAACTACATCGACGCTCACTTTAAAGAGCACGCTGACAAGCCCTTTTTCCACTACGTTGCTTACACCTCCGCTCACTGGCCGATGCACGCGCTCCCTGAAGACATCGCGAAGTATGATGGGAAGTACGACGGTGGTTACACTCCAGCTTACGAGGCCCGCCTCAGGAAAATGAAGAAGCTTGGCCTTATCGATCCCAAGTGGGAAATCCCCGGGCCAGTTGGCGACTGGTCAAAAATTGAACTCAAAGAATGGGAATCTGCCTGTATGGAAGTTTATGCTGCCATGGTTGACAATATGGACCAGGGCATCGGCCGTATCATCCAGTGCCTCAAGGACAACAAGCAACTCGACAATACCCTCATCTTCTACCTTCAGGACAACGGAGGCTGCGCCGAAGGATTCGGACGCGGCAAGCTCGTCGGCCCACTCGAACGCCCCGCGAAGCCCACCCTGAAACCCATGGGAAAAGACGAACTACAAACCAACATGGTTCCTCCGCAATCACGCGATGGCTACCCGCTCCGCCGGGGCAGAGGCGTCATGCCCGGACCACCTGAAACTGAAATCGGTTACGGTCAAAATTGGGCCAACGTTTCCAATACTCCCTTCCGTGAATACAAACACTGGGTTCACGAAGGCGGTATCTCCTCTCCCCTAATCGCACATTGGCCAAAGGGCATCACCGCCCCTTCGGTCATCTCAACCAGCCCGACCGTGACCCTCTATTCGCGTAACTCCGCCGAACCAACTCACCTTATCGACCTTATGGCCACCTGCCTCGACCTTGCCAAGGCCACTTACCCGAAGGAAAAAATCCCGGTCGAGGGAACCTCACTTGTCCCCATTCTAAAAGGAAAGACCTTAGAACGCGATAAGCCGATTTTCTTCGAGCACGAAGGCAACCGCGCCGTCCGCGATGGCGACTGGAAATTGGTCGCAAAAAGCGTCAAAGGAAAATGGGAACTCTACAACATCCCAGCCGACCGCACCGAGATGAATAACCTTGCCGAAAAACATCCGGATATCGTCAAAAAGATGACCGCCCAATACGATCAATGGGCCAAGAAACGCGGCGTCGTTCCCTTCGGCTCGTGGCAAAAAGAAAAAAAGAACAAGAAGGAAACACCCTCCGACAAAAAGATCTTTAATCTGAATCCCGGTGATAAATTCACCTCCGAGACTTCTCCGAACATTGCCAACCGTCCCTTCAAAATCTCAGTGACCTTGGAAAAATATCCCGCTACCGGGGTCATCCTCGCCCAAGGCGGATCCAATCACGGTTGGTCACTTTACCTTAAAAACGAACGTCTCTACTTCACCGTTCGACGAGGAGGAAAATCAGAGACAGCCTCCGTCGAAGTCACAGCCGATTCCAAAGGAACGTTCGAAGCAATGGTAGAAGAGAAGGGCGTTGTTCTTCACACCAACGGTAAACTCAATACCATAAAACCTGGTAATTTCCGCCTCAGTGCACAGCCCATCGACATGCTTGAGATCGGTCAAGATCACGGCGGCATCGTCGGCGATTACGGTAAGGATTTCATACTGAGCGTCCCGCTCAAGTCGGCGACCATCGCTTTAAAATAAGCCCCCTTCACTCGGCTTGCTTCGCCCAATATTGCCAACGCAGCCTTAGATCCTTTCCCGCACCCCCTACTCTTGCTCATAGATTGACCAAATCACTGGGCGCCCGTCCGGCCCGAGTTCATAGGAAAGTTGCCGACGCTCTGGACCAGTGAGATCAACAAGCTCAAGCTCCTCTTTCATTTTTATCAACTGCGCGGGATATTTTCCGGTTGCCAGCTTTTCTCTCTCCAACGCCAGAGCAATCAGAGCGATTCTTTTCGCCGTCTAGGTCCGCTCAAAGGATCGGAATAGGTGCAACTTTATGTCAAGTTGGTAGTGCCAACAAAGGAGGAGCGAAAAACTGGTCCCCTCAAAACACTTTTCTAGCTGGTCCAACTCCAGTGAAAGTCCCGCTTTCACCGAGGAAAGGCAATCCAGATGGAAATTGCTCAAGTCAGAAGAACATCCCATCGTCGCCTTGGTTGCCATTCTCGATGGCAATCAGGTGGAAGTAGTCCATCAACTTCTACCAAAAAGCACTGTGAAGCCTAATTTCTAAACGACAGTACACCCGGCTTCACCATCGAATCCAGTTCAAACAACAGGCCTGCTTCGCCCTCTACTTCAAGGGCGGAATTCCAAGCTGATCAGGCAGGGCGGTCCTCGGACGCCAAGTGAGAATTTCGGGATCCCCATTGGTGACCAGGACGGTATGCTCGAAGTGGCTTGACGCCCTCCGGTCCGAAGTCGATACGGTCCAACCATCATCCAACCAATCGACGGTTCCCACACCTGCGTTGATCATGGGCTCGATGGCCAAAATCATCCCGGCTTTCAAAACGGGTGATTTCCCACCCGGGTGGTAGTTGGGAACTTGCGGCTCTTCGTGCAACTGACGGCCCACGCCATGCCCCACGAGATCTCTCACCACAGTGAAACCAAACCGAGTCACATAATCCTCCACCGAAGCACAAAGGTCATACAATGGAGCACCAGCCCGGGCATGGGAGATTGCTACAAAAAGTGACTCTTCTGTCACAGCAAGGAGCCGCTTTTGTTCACCATTGATTTTGCCAACCGGCACCGTGAGCGCATTGTCACCGATCCACCCCTGTCGTTTCACCCCGACATCAAGTTTCACAAGATCGCCATCCTCGATGACGCGATCCCCACCGATGCCATGCACCACCTCCTCGTTCATTGAGATACAGGTGTAGCCTGGAAAATCACGATACTTGTGAAAAGCACTCTTTACCCTGTGCTCGTCCATAAGCGACAAGGCATATTCATCAACCTCGCGAGTCGTTTTTCCAGCTTCGATGAACGCTGCCGTCCGCTGCAAAACATCGCTGGCAACCTTCCCCGCCTCCCTCATCATTTCGATCTCCTGCTTGGTCTTGATGGGAATCTTGGATCGCTTGGCCATATCTGAAGGAGTTAACGACTACGCGCCCCAGGGTCAAGGCGTAGAACAATCACCACGCCAAATGGCAAACCTCGAATTAAGTTAAGAGACTCTGGCTTTGGTGAGAATTTATCACCAGCTAGCCTTTCACTCTCGCGTAAACTTCGTCAGGAGAGCCCATTCCATTCACGATTCGTGCGCGCTGCTGATCGCAATAATAGGTCACAGCAGGAATCACCAAACGTCGATACTCAGCCAAACGATTCTCGAAATTTGCAGCGGCATCATCTGCACGCGGTTCAAGTGAGCCCTGACATTCAGGACATTTCTCACCCTCGCCCTCACGGGCGACCCGGTGGCACTCGACACACTCGAGACGACATGCGACCCGCCGCCGAAGCTCATCGTCCGAGACATGCAAGATGATTGCTGAGGGCTTTACTTCGAGCAAGGAGTCGAGCGCTTTCACTTGGGGAACCGTTCTGGGGAATCCATCAAGCAACCATCCGTCAACCTGTTCAGAAACCCATTCCAGAACCATGGGCACCATGATGTCATCCGGGACATATTCGCCACGTTCCAAATAGGGACGGGCTTTTTGACCGAGGTCCGTATTATCGCGAAGGGCGCGCCGTAAAAGCGCGCCGGTCGAAAGATAAGCAAGGCTATTTTCTTTGGCCAATCGGCGACCTTGAGTCCCCTTCCCCGACGCCGGAGGGCCGAGGAAGACGAGGTGCCGCGATCTCATCTACTGGTTAAGAAAGAGAGCAACGACAGCCACGATAATGATCATCGCAAGCACCACCCAGAGATATAGAACCGAAGCACTGGTCGCCTGTTGGCCGGAAACCTGACGTTGCTGGCGACCCTTGATCTTTCCTTTACGGAGGAATCCATCGTATTGACGCTGAAGGAGATGGGTTTCGATCTGACGCATCATATCGAGCAAGACACCGACCAAAATCAGAAGACTCGTTCCACCGAAGAAGGAGGTCACAAGACTGTTGGCGCCCAGATCAAGAGCGAGTCCAATGAAGAACGGCATCATGAAGATCAACGTGAGGAAAAGGGCTCCCGCAAAAGTAAGGCGGGTCATGGTATAATCGAGGAAATCCGAAGTTGGCTTTCCTGGCCGAACCCCTGGAATATAACCACCACCTCGTTTGAGGTTCTCAGCAACTTCAGACGGCTGGAACATCGTCGCCACCCAGAAGAAACTGAAGAAGAAGATCATGAATCCGGAGAGAAGGTAGAACCAGATATCGTCTGGAGAAAGAAGCTCACCCATGGTCCGAACCCAAGAAGCGTCGGTCATCTGACCAAGAAGCTGGGTTGGAAGCTGGAGGATTGCGGTTGCAAAAATCACGGGCATAACACCGGCATAGTTCACCTTCAAAGGAAGATACTGTGTTCCACCGGACATCTCACGACGACCCGCAACACGGCGGGCGTATTGCACCGCTATTCTTCGCTGGCCCTGAGTGATAGTAATCACTGCGGCAATCACGAAGAGGAAAAGAACAACCATCAGCACGATCAGGAGTGGGCTGAATGGATTGTCACCACGCTCGATCACGAATGTGTTCCAGATAGTCACAATGACACCCGGAAGAGAGGAAATAATGTTCACTGAGATGATGAGGGAGACACCGTTACCAATACCGCGCTCCGTGATTTGGTCACCGATCCACATGAGGAAGAGTGTTCCTGCGATGATGATGAGAACCGTTTGTGCTACAAACGAACCACCGGCGTTGGCAGCAAAAGCTGGAACTAGGTCCTGACCAGTGGCATCAAGAGCTTTACCGATTCCGCGTAGAAGTGGGTTACTCTCGGGATTCTCGAGAGATTTGGCGAGGAAGAAACCCTGAACCGCGGCAATCGCGATCGTCACGAAACGAGTCCACTGGTTGATCTTCTGCTGACCACCATCTTGTTTCTTGAGGCGTGCCAACTTGGGAACCACCGCACTCAGAAGCTGCATCATAATCGACGCGGAAATATAAGGCATAATACCCAAGGCAAAGAGTCCCATGCTGGTCAAACCACCACCGGAGAAGACGTTAAGAATCGCTCCGACGCCACCACCGGCACCTTCTTCGTTATCCTTCTTAAGAATTTCAAGATACTCGCGGATCACATCCATGTTCACGCCGGGAAGCGGAAGGTGCACACCAAGGCGCACGATCACTATCATGGCCATGGTGAAAAGGATACGGTCCCGAAGCTCGGGAATTTTCCAGGTGTTGGTAAATGCGGAAATCATGGTGATTTAAGGGTCGGGAAATTTATTCAGTTTTACCCTCTCCAACGAGTGGAGCGGGGTTGTGGTGAGCCACCAAAGCTTTGGCGAGCTCATGTGTGTTTCGTCCAGATTGGAAAAGCTTGGTCTGAGCCTCTTGAAACGCGGCATTAGCCTCGAGAAATTCGGGCTGGCTTGTGATCGCGGCCAGATCCTCCTCCTTCCGCTCAATGAGAACGTCGGACATTTTAATTTTCAGCTGTTTGAGTTCCTCAGCAAGAACCGTAATCTTTTGGGCGGCCCCGTTTTGGTCACCCTTTTCGGCGACCTCGCTTACGATTCCAGCCATCTCATTGAAGATGCGCGTCTGCTCCTTCATGATGGCTTGCGGGGAATCCTTGTCTTCACCGCAAGAGGTAAGAGTCAAGAGTCCCAATAACGCAAAAAACGCTGCAACCCGGCGAACCGGGCCCAACGTGGAAATTGCGTGAAAAGGCTTCTTCACAAGAGTTTGGGAGAAGCGACTAGGAATGCTCCACAGAGCCACCAGCCTTCTCGATCTTCTCTTTTGCGGAAGCACTTGCTTGATCAACCGTAACCTTGAGGGCCTTAGTGATCTCGCCTTGTCCAAGGACCTTGATCTTGTCGCACTGGCCTTTGACCAACTTAACTTCACGAAGGGTCTCTTCATTCACTTCAGCGTCCGCCTCGAAATACTGTTCTAACTGGGAAACGTTGACGATGGCGATTGTGTCGCGGAATTGAAGGTTGGAGAATCCACGCTTGGGAAGGCGACGGGCAAGGGGCATTTGACCACCTTCGAAACCGGGACGGACGCCACCGCCGGAACGGGACTTTTGACCTTTGTGGCCTCGACCGGATGTCTTACCAAGACCGGAGCTCTCTCCACAACCAAGACGCTTTTTACGATGCTTGGCTCCTGGATTGGGCTTGAGATTATGAAGATTCATTATTTGAAATATGTTTCAGGGTTCGAGAAGGCAGAATTAAATCGCCTTCTCCTTTTTCTTTCCGCGGAGAGCATTAATGTCGTCTTTATTGCGGAGCATGGTGAGTGCCTTGATCGTCGCCTTGACCACGTTGGCGTGGTTGTTGGAACCAATCGACTTTGCGAGAACATCGTGAATACCGACGGCTTCACAGACAGCACGAACTCCTCCACCAGCAATAACGCCAGTTCCGGGTGAAGCGGGCTTCAAGAGAACCTTGCCACCGCCAAACTCGGCGTAAACTTCGTGAGGAATGGTTGGGCCGTTGAGCTTCACCTTCTGGAGGCTCTTATTGGCAACGCCGGAAGCCTTCTTGATGCACTCGGCGACCTCGTTAGCTTTTCCGAATCCGACGCCAACAGCGCCTTTCTCATTACCCGAAACAACAAGAGCGGAGAAACTGAAGCGACGTCCACCCTTCACCACTTTAGAGCAGCGGTTGATGAATACAACTTTCTCAGTAAGCTCATTACCTTCGGAATCGGTAGGAGCAGCTTCGCGCTGACGACCGCCAAAGCCTCCGCGGTTTCCACCGCCTTGGCCGGGACCACCACCGCGATTATTACCACCGCCGCGGTTATCCCCGCCACGGTTATCACCACCACGGTTGTTTGAATTGCTGTCAGCGGGTTTTGCGTCCGCTGGCTTTGCCGCTGCGTCGGCAGCTGGCTTGGGATTTTCGTTATCTGCCATTTTAGTTCGGAGCAAGAGTTAGAATTTAAGACCACCTTCGCGGGCGGCATCGGCGAGGGCTTTGACCTTACCTGTGAAGAAGAAGCCACCACGGTCGAAGACAACTGCTTCGATCTTGGCGTCTGCGGCGCGCTGGGCGACAAGCTTTCCAACAGCCTCGGCAGTTTCCTTGCTGGCTCCGGTCTTCTCGATAGAAGAATCAAGAGTGGAAGCGGCACAAAGAGTTTTACCAGCAATGTCGTCGATGACTTGGGCGTAAACGTTCTTGTTTGAGAAATGAACTGCAAGACGTGGACGCTCGGCAGTTCCGGAGACTTTTTTCCGGATGCGGCGGTGGACCTTGCGGCGAAGTTCCTTTCGATTGAGAGTGCTCATTTGAAATATGAAGTTCTGGGTTTTCGTCAGGATTTACTTAACGGACTTACCAGCCTTGCGGCGGACGTATTCGCCAACGTAGCGGACTCCCTTGCCTTTATAGGGCTCGGGTGGGTAGTAGTTACGCACTTCAGCGGCGAACTGGCCGACGAGTTGCTTGTCGATTCCTTCCACCTTGATCTTCGTGTTGTCAGTGACAGTCACGGTGAGACCCTCGGGGATGGGGTGAAGAATGGGGTGTGATTTTCCGAGGCTAAGATCGAGGGCCTTACCCTTGACCGCCGAACGAAAACCGACGCCCTGAATTTCGAGTTCCTTCACGAAGCCCTCGTTTACACCTACAATGAGGTTTTGCACGAGACTGCGGAAGGTGCCGTGAAGAGCGCGCACGTGACGCAACTCGGAAGCACGGTTAACATTGATCTCTCCATCGCCCACCTCAACGGTGATGCCTTCAGGGAGATCCAGGGAAAGTTTGCCTTTAGGTCCCTCAACATTGACGGTGCTCCCGTCGACACTGACGGTTACTTTGTCCACTGCGGGGATGGGCTTGAGTCCTACTCTTGACATGGTTCTGTTTTCTGAGTGAGAGGTTTACTACCAGACGAAGGCGATGATCTCGCCGCCAACCTTGTCCTTCTTGGCTTGATGCCCGGTCATGAGACCCTTGGAGGTCGACATGATGGAGATGCCCATGCCATTGAGAACACGTGGAATGTCCTGGGAGCCGGAATACTTCCGTCGACCGCACTTGGAGATCCGCTTGAGATCGGTAAGTGCGGGGACGCCGTCAACATACTTGGTCTTAACAACCAGTTCAGGGAACTTGCCAGAGGTATCAACCTCGTAGTTCCAGATGTAGCCTTCCTCCTTGAGGATGCGGGCGATTTCCACCTTCATTTTCGAATGTGGAGCTTTGAATGAATCGTTACCAGCGCGTGAAGCGTTCTTCAAACGAATGAGGAAGTCAGCGATAGGGTCTGTAAGAGTTGCCATGGTATTAGTTTTTCCAGGTCGTAAGATTATGCAGCAGACTCTTCCTTGACGTTGTCACGGAAAGGCATGCCGAGGGCTTTGAGCATCGCTTTGGCTTGAGCGTCGGTCTTCGCAGAAGTCACGAAGATGAAGTCGAAACCAATCTGGCGCTTGATCTGATCAAGCTCGATCTCAGGGAAAATGGACTGATCGGAGAATCCGACGGCATAGTTTCCACGTCCGTCAAAGGACTTGAATGGAAGACCGCGGAAGTCACGAATGTTCGGGCAGGTGATTGCGATGAAGCGCTCAAGAAATTCCCACATGCGTGGTCCCCGAAGGGTAACACGTGCTCCGACGCCCTCGCCCTCACGGACTTTGAAGTTAGCGACGGATTTCTTGGCAAATACGACAGAAGCTTTCTGACCTGTAATTTTGCCAATCTCATCAACTGCGTCTTCGACGGCTGCCTTACGCTCATTGACGTAGTGGCCGACGTGGGAATTGATGGAGATTTTCTCGAGGCGGGGGACCTCGTTAACGTTGGTAAGGCCTAATTCTTCCTGGAGAGCGCTGATGAGCTTCTCCTCGTAGAGGCGCTGGAGTGTTGGTTTCATTGTATTGGTGGCGGGTCAGCTTGGTTAAAGTGCTTAAGCGCGCGGTTTGCTCCCCTTCCCGATTCGTTCGAGTGGTTGGAGCGAGCCGGGTTCCTGACACAGTCAGGCGTCCCGGGCTAGACTTTTTTTACGTTAGAGATGTGAATGGGGCCATCGACTTCCTCGATGCCACCGTCCTGATTCTCCTCGGAGCGGCGAATTGCCTTTTTCATGACACGAACACCTTCCACAACAACTTGCTCTTTGGCAGCGTTGACGGAAAGGACAGTGCCCTGTTTTCCTTTGTGGTTTCCAGAGATAACGACGACTTCGTCACCTGGCTTCACGTGGGTTTTAGTTTTCATGGGTCCGGTAAAAATTGGGAGTTAGAGAACCTCGGGAGCGAGGGACACGATCTTCATGAAGTTCTTTTCACGAAGCTCACGGGCAACGGGTCCGAAAATACGGGATCCCTTTGGGTTTCCGTCCTTGTCGATGATCACGATCGCGTTCTCGTCGAAACGGAGAACAGAACCGTCGGCACGACGAACGGGATAAGCGGTGCGGACGACCACGGCCTTCACCACGGAGCCCTTTTTCACGGCAGCAGTGGGGATGGACTCGCGGATGTGAGCAGTGATGACATCGCCGACGCGAGCAGACTTCGTCCGCTTGCCGATGACGCCAATCATTTTGGCTTGGCGGGCACCAGTGTTATCGGCAACCGCGACTTTTGATTCCATTTGAAGCATGGCGAAATAAGTATCGTTAGAGAGTTTGTATAAATGGCTGCGAGAGCCGGGCTTGTTTAGTGGCTGAGAACTTTGACAAGTTTCCAGCGTTTGAGCTTGGAGATCGGAGTGGTCTCCTCGATGCGCACCTTGTCGCCGACAGCGGCTTCACCAGCTTCGTCGTGAGCGTAGAACTTCTTGGACTGCTTGATGATCTTCTTGAACTTGGGGTGAGGAACGCGGTTGGTGTATTCCACGACGATGGTTTTATCCATGCTGGTGGACTTCACGAGACCAACGCGGGTCTTCTTGTTCGCGGCTGGCCCCTCGGATGGGACGAAGTCTTTCTTTGGAGCGGCTTCCTGATTTTCGGACATCTTTTTAAAAATAGGTTAAAAGTTGGTTTCGGTCAGGGTTCCTTTACAAGGACTTACGCTGATTGATGGCGGTCATCACCTGTGCGATTTCGCGACGGACGATGCGGCGGCGGGCGGTGTTTTCGAGTTGTCCTGTGGCCTGCTGGAGACGGAGGTTAAGAGCCTCCTCCTTAAGGTCGCGAAGACGGGTTGAGAGTTCTTCAACACTCAGCTCGGAAACTTCAGAAAATTTTACTTTGGGCATGACGTGATTCCTTTCGGTCAGTTCAGTTGTTCAAGCGAGACAATATCAAGCTTAGTGGTTGTTGCGGGAAACGAAGCGGGTTTCGAATCCAAGCTTATATGAAGCGAGGCGCATGGCTTCGCGGGCTTGGGACTCAGGAACACCACCGACTTCGAAAAGCATGGTGCCAGGACGGATCACAGCAACCCAGGCATCAACGGAGCCTTTACCTTTACCCATACGAGTTTCAGGTGGACGGCGGGTGATGGACTTGTGAGGAAAAACCCGGATCCAGGTCTTACCCTTACGCTTAAGGAAGCGGTTGATGGAAATACGGCAAGCCTCGATCTGGCGGTTGGTCATCCATCCACGGCCGAGGGCTTGGAGTCCGAAGTCACCGAAGCTGACATCGGTGCCACGCTGGGCATTACCACCCCGGTTGCCGCGGTGCGACTTCCGGAACTTGGTTCTTTTGGGCATTAAAGGCATGATTTTATCCTCCTAAATTCTTGGGTTTAAAAAATGAATACTGGTTTAGGAAGCAGCTGGCTTACTTCCACCCTCAGCGGGCTTGTCTGAATTGTTATTATCGGGGCGGCCTCCGCCACCTCCACGACGATCGCCTCCGCGATTGTCGCCACCACGTCCACCACGACCGCCACGACGTGGACGATCATGACCTGGAGGGCGTGCACCTTTGTCCGAATCTTCGTTCTTATTGATCCAGCACTTCACACCAATGATACCATAAACAGTCTTGGCCTCGGCGAATCCATAGTCGATGGGGACACGGAGGGTCTGAAGAGGCACTTTTCCTTCACGATACCACTCAGCACGAGCGATGTCAGCACCACCAAGGCGACCGGCGCATCGGATCCGAATACCATTTGCTCCAAAGTCCATGGCTGTTTGAACGGCACGCTTCATTGCACGACGGAAAGCGATTCGACGCTCGAGCTGGATACAGACCTGCTCGCATACACATTGGGAATCGAGCTCCGGCTTTCGGATTTCGACGATGTCGATCTTAACCTGGGAACCTCCGGCAATTTTGGAGATTTCGTTGGTCATGATCTCAATCTCTGAACCTTTACGTCCGATCACGAGTCCCGGGCGGGAAGTGTGAAGGGTCACACGCACACTGTTCCAAGCCCGCTCAATGATCACCTTGGCAAGGGCGGCTGCCTGAAGGCGGCCAGCGATATACTTCCTGATCTTGAGGTCCTCGTGAAGCTTATCAGTGTAGTCTTTGCCTTCGGCATACCACTTGGAGCGCCAGTCTTTGTTGACGGCGAGGCGGAAACCGATTGGATTAACTTTTTGTCCCATGATTCTTTAAAGGTAAATTGTTCAACTAGGCTTATTCAGCAGATTCTTCGGTGGACTCAGCCTCTTCGATCTCGGCGGGAGCCTCTTCAGCGGGCGCCTCCTCCGTCTTGGCGGCAGGCTTGGCCCCAGCTCCGAAGAGAGATTTGATGGTGTCGCGCTTCTTGGGCTTTCCAGAACGCTGCTTTTCTTCAGGAGCTTCAAACTCGTCAGTCAAAGTAATGAAGATGTGGCTGGTGCGCTTGCGAATGGCACCGGCAGAACCGCGGGCACGTGGCTTGAAACGCTTAAGAGTAGGTCCTTCCCCAACGACTGCCTCCTTGACGATAAGTTCATCGGCAGAGAGTTCGTGGTTGTTCTCGGCATTGGCAATGGCGCTTTTAAGCGTCTTGCCAATCAGGTGAGCGGACTTCTTGGGCGTATAGGTCAACGCGTCTAGAGCATCGGAGACAGGAAGCCCCTGAATTTCGCGAACAACGTGGCGTGCTTTCTTCGGAGAAATCCGAGCGTATTTTGTGGTCGAACGAACTAACATCAGTTTGTCAGGTGAGAATTTATTGAGTAATAATTTTTGCGATGTCGCCGGGTTGAACCGAGACGTCAGGATTAATGAGGGGTAGCAGAAGGAGTCCGCTGACATCGGCCCTGATCAGGCCGACAGTGGCGTCGCAGATGTGAGTTCCGGAGCGCTCGATCCGGAATTGCATTCCGACTCCTACTTCCGCATCGGAACCGGCGTTGACTACGACAAGACCGGAGTCCAAGTCAATTGTAACAACGCGGGCCTCGCGTGCCGTTCCCTTCTCGATCTTACGATTGGGCTGCTGACGCAGACCCAAGGCAACTTCGAGCTCGCGGAGCTTCACTTCCACCTCCTTGCGGGATTCCGGATTCGAAGCAACCGCAGTGCGGAGATAATTTTTGATGGTTGGGAGAAGGCTGGCCACTGAATCCTCAAGTTGAATGAGATCTTCCCGGGCAACCTGGTAGTCGGAAACTGCGTTGAGTAACTTGGTATCGCGATCCTCAAAGAGATCTTTGCCGCGAAGGGCGAGATATTCACGTATTTCCTTGAGAGTCCTCGTCTTGCTTTCCTCCCTGTCGAGGGACGTTGCCAAGCTCTTGCTCAAGTTCGTGAGTTGAAGTTTCAACTGACGATTCTCGCGCTCAAGCTTTTCAACCTCGGTTTCCTGGGCACCGGCCATCGCAACACCAAAAGCGAAAAGCCCGGCGAGAAATGAGTTGGTGATTTGGAAACGCATAGCTAAGGATTCTTTTGGAGATTACTTCTTACCGATACCGCCGTGAGCCTTAAAGATACGGGTAGGAGAAAACTCGCCCAGCTTGTGGCCCACCATGTTCTCGGAAACGAAAACAGGTACGAAGGTTTTTCCGTTGTGAACGGCGAAGTTGTGACCGACGAAGTCAGGAGTGATCATAGAGCGACGGCTCCAGGTCTTAATGGGCTTTTTATTGCCCGACTCGACCGCGGCATCGATCTTGAGCAGTAGCTTCTGATCGACGTATGGGCCTTTTTTCAATGAACGTGCCATAATGAAATATAGTTAGTGACTAGCAGGTGAAATTACTTGCGCTTGGACTTGCGACGGTCCTCGACAATAAAGGTTGAGTTCTTGTGTTTGCGACGTGTCTTCTGTCCCTTTGTGTGTCCCCAAGGAGATTTAAGGTGCTGACGACCACCACCGGACTTTGACTTACCCTCACCACCACCGTTGGGGTGATCGACAGGATTCATGCACATTCCACGAACAGATGGGCGCTTGCCCTGCCAGCGGGTGCGGCCTGCCTTACCCGAAACCTCATTCATGTGATCGCGGTTACCGACGGTTCCGATGGTTGCGTAGCTTTCCTCGTGGAATTTACGAAGCTCGCCAGAAGGCATCTTGATGAAAGCATAACCCTCGTCACGTGATGCGAGAATGGCCTGCTGACCAGCAGCGCGGGCAACCTTACCACCGGATCCAGGGCGGATCTCGATGTTGTGAATGGCGGTCCCGAGAGGAACGTTCTTCAAAGGCATCGCGTTACCAACCTTGGGCTCGACGTTTTCGCCGGATTCAACCTTGTGACCATCGGTGAGACCGGATGGAGCAAGGATGTATGACTTGGTTCCGTCAGCATACTCAAGGAGAGCGATGCGGCATGTCCGGTTCGGATCATATTCGATCCCGACGACGGTTGCGACTTCGTCACGTTTAGTCCGCTTGAAGTCGATGAGACGATATTTCTTTTTATGACCACCGCCGATGTGGCGCATGGTGATACGGCCCTGATTATTGCGACCACCGGAGCGTTTTTTAACTTCGAGTAGGCTTTTTTCAGGCTTTGACTTAGTGATTTCGTCAAATGTCGGGAGCTGCTTGTAGCGGTTCGCGGGAGTGACGGGCTTAAAACTTTTCAGAGGCATTGGAGTGATCCTTTCTGAGTGAGGTTACGAAAAATGAATTTTAGAGGAGGTCGAGGGAATCACCATCCTTGAGGCGGACGATGGCTTTTTTCCAGGCGGGAGTGCGGCCGGCATCGGCGCGGCGACGGCGCTTGGCCTTCCCCGCACAGTTGGCGGTGCGAACATCGAGAACCTTCACTTTGAAGAATTTCTCGACGGCGTTTTTGATCTCAATCTTGTTGGCGCGACGATCGACCTTAAAAGTGTAGGTGTTTTCGTTCTCCTGAAGAAGAGCTGCCTTCTCAGACATGCGGACGGTATCGATAATGCTGTAAATATCTCTCATGGCTAGCTGAGTGGTTTAGGCGGTGCGCGAAGCGAGGGTTTCAAGAGCGTCATCAACGATGATGACATCGCCCCAGAAGAGGAGCTCCTCTACGTTGACGTTCTCGGCGGTTTGAAGGAGAGCCCAAGTGAGGTTACGCTCGGCCCGGTAAGTCTCTTCGGAAAAAGCCTTCCCAATGACGATCACGCGAGCGGCATCCGAGACTTCGCGGATGGCCTTGACGATATCTTGGGTTTTACCGGAAGCGACCTCGAAGGAGCTCACACTGTGAACGACACCATCATTGATCTTTTCTCCAAGAACACGGCGCAAAGCGAGAGTACGGACCTTCTTGGAAACTGTCTTAGCGTATGACCGGTTGCGAGGACCAAAGGCAACACCACCACCGACAAAAATTGGGGCTTTACGGTCACCGTGACGTGCGCCACCGGTGCCCTTCTGGCGATACATCTTCTTGCCGGTTCCGCGGACTTCACCACGGGTTTTTGCTTGAGCGGTTCCGGAACGACGATTGGCCTGGTAAGCAACGACGAGGTCGTGGACGGCCTGACTACCTTTGGAGCCATCAGCGATAAGCTGAATATTGGCGTTCTCGGCGTCTTGAATTGTGAATGCTGACATGGATCAGGTTCTTTCTAAAACAGGGGTTTACTTGGCTGCGGACTTTTTAAGAGCCGGACGAACAGTGACATATGCACCGTTATGACCGGGAATCGAGCCAGAGATGAGGAGGACTCCGTCGTCAGGACGGACTTGAACGATTTTGAGATTTTGGGTGGTGCGCTTAACCGTGCCGTCGTGCCCAGGCATCTTTTGGTTTTTCCAAACGCGGGCAGGAGTCGAGCCAGCACCAATGGCACCAGTTCTGCGGTGCATCATGTGACCGTGACCGTCTGGCTGACCATTGTGGCCGTGACGTTTCACGTTACCCTGAAAACCTTTACCTTTGGTAGTGCCAATGACGTCAATCCACTGACCGTCTTCAAAAAGAGCAGCTCCGGGATGACCGTCTTCCTTGCTGGGAAGGTCAGCATCGCTTTCGAAACGAAACTCTTTGACCAGCTTCTTGGCGCCGGTGGCACCTTGCTTGGCTTGGTGAGTGCGCTCAGGGAGATTGACACGGCGCTCCTTTTGGTCGTCATATGCGACCTGAACGGCGGAGTAGCCATCAGTCTCCGTGGTTTTCACCTGAAGAAGTTCATTTCCGTTCACGTCGACGACAGTGACGGGGATCATGCAGCCTGCCTCGACGTCAAAGACGCGGGTCATACCGATTTTTTTACCTAGGATTCCGAGTGACATGGGTCTGGGTTCCGGTTGGAAAGTTTAAGTTAAAAAGAAAAGATTAGATGTGGATCTGAATATCAACACCAGCGGGGAGGTTGAGCTTTTTGAGCTCGTCCACGGTGCGGGCGGTAGGATCAACGATATCGAGGAGGCGCTTATGTGTACGAACCTCAAACTGGTCAGCAGCTTTTTTGTTCACGTGAACGGAACTGTTGACGGAGAATTTTTCGATCCGTGTTGGCAAAGGGACAGGGCCGGCGACTTTGGCTCCAGTGCGCTTGGCAGTCTCGACAATCTCGACAGTGGAGCGGTCGATGGCCCGGTGGTCAAATGCGCGAAGGCGGATGCGGATTTTCTGATTCATGATGGAAAGATATCTGGTGGGATGATTGTGATTTTTGAGTAGGCTTAATATCCGCCACCGCGTTCGGCGACGAGTTTGTCTACAACGTTGCGAGGCACTTCCTCGAAGCATTTTGGCTCCATGGAATAGGAAGCACGACCGGAAGAAAGGGTGCGGACGTCCGTCGAATATCCGAACATTTCGGAAAGTGGGACAGTTGCGGAGACATTAGCGACGGTGCTTTTGGTCTCGATCTCCTGAATCTGACCACGACGGCGGTTAAGGTCGCCCATGATGTCGCCTTGGAACTCGTCAGGTGTCGCAATTTCGACATCCATAATGGGCTCAAGAAGAATGGGTGAAGCTGCTTTGAGAGCCTCTTTGATCGCAAAGATAGCCGCAATCTTGAAAGAGTTATCGTTGGAATCGACTTCGTGGAAGGAGCCGCCGGTGACGCTGGCGTGAACGTCGACAACCGGGTAACCAGCAACAAGCCCATTGGTGAGAGCCTCCTGAATTCCCTGCATGATTGCCGGGATGTATTCCTTCGGAAAGTCGCTCGCAGAAGCATTGTCCTCGGTGGTGACCCCCTCCCCTTGCTTGTTGGGTGACAAGCTGAGAGTAACGTGGCCATAAGCAGCCTTCCCAGCGAGAGCAGCGTCGCGGATGAACTTTCCGTCGCCTTGGGCAGTCGCTGAAACGGTCTCACGGTAGGCGATCTGAGGCTTACCAACATTGGCCTGAACACCGAACTCGCGCTTGAGCCGATCGATGATCACTTCAAGGTGAAGTTCACCCATTCCAGCGATGATGGTTTGTCCGGTCTCGTCGTCGGTCCTAACCAAAAAGGTCGGATCCTCGTCGGAGAGACGATCAAGTCCGACGACCATCTTGTCGGAGTCAGCCTTGGTTCGGGGCTCGACAGCCATCGAGATGACAGGCTCGGGGAAACTTGGTGGCTCCAGAAGCACGCCGGCTTGTTGGTGCGAGAGAGTGTCTCCAGTTTGGACATTCTTGAGACCCACGAGCGCGGCAATGTCACCCGCAAAGCAGGTATCAATCTCTTCGTGCTTGTCGGCCTGGACTTGAATCAAACGACCCACGCGCTCCTTGGTCTGAGTGCGTGGGTTGTAAATCATATCTCCCTTGGAGACGGTTCCGCTGTATACGCGGAAGAAAATGAGTTTGCCAAAATATTTGTCGGCCCAAAGTTTGAAGGCGAGAGCGCAGAACTTGGCTTCGTCAGTTGTCTCAACCTTAACAGTGGTTTCTTCATCCGTGGGATCGAGACCTTCAGCGGCCGGAATTTCCAGCGGGCTTGGGAGGTAGTCGACCACCGCATCAAGAAGATACTGAACGCCCTTGTTCTTAAAAGCAGAACCACCAGCGATGGGAACCAACTCGTTGGAGATGGTCGCGCGGCGAAGACCGGCTTTGAGATCGGCGACCGAGATTGGCTCCTCCATGAGGAACATTTCACCAATTTGCTCATCCACATCAGCGACTGCTTCGAGGAGCTCTGAATAAGCATCCTCAGCGAGAGCGAGTTGATCAGCATCGAGATCAGCGATATCGTACGTTGAACCGAGAATGTCGTCATCTTTATAGACAACGGCCTTCTTGTTGAGCACATCGATTTGACCGCGGAGATTCTCCTCGGAACCAATCGGAATCAAAATACGCACGGTGCGTGCACCGAGCTTCTCCTCAACCTCTTTGACGGCAGCATCGAAATCAGCTCCCACCCGGTCCATCTTATTGACGAATACGATCCGAGGAACGTTGTAAGTTGTCGCTTGGCGCCAAACCGTCTCGGACTGTGGTTGGACTCCGGCGACTCCGCAGAAAACAACAATCGCCCCGTCCAAAACACGGAGCGATCTTTCAACTTCGGCAGTGAAGTCAACGTGGCCTGGAGTATCAATGATGTTGATACGCTGGTTATCACCGGTGAAGAGTTTGGAAACCCCATCCTCTTTCTGCTGCATCCACTGACAAGTGACCGCAGCCGAAGTGATGGTAATTCCGCGCTCACGTTCCTGCTCCATATGATCAGTGGTGGTGGCACCATCGTGCACCTCACCGATACGGTGGATCATTCCCGTGTAAAAAAGAATCCGCTCGGTGAGCGTAGTCTTTCCGGCATCGATGTGCGCAGCAATCCCAATGTTCCGCGTCCTCTCAAGAGGAACGGTACGGGTTGGGGCTTGTGCAACTTTGCTCATCGGATTTGCGGGAAAGAAATTCTTTAATTCAAAAGAGAAATACGAAACTTAGAAGCGAAAGTGGGCGAAGGCACGGTTTGCCTGAGCCATTTTGTGAACGTCATCGCGCTTGCGGACGGAGTTGCCGGTGTTGTTGGCAGCATCCTTGATCTCGTTGGCGAGAGCGACGTGCATTGGAGTGCCCTTCTTGGCACGAGCGAAAGTGATGATCCAACGCATACCGAGAGACTCGGAGCGATTAGCGTCTACTTCCAAAGGAACTTGGTAGGTCGCACCTCCGACGCGGCGTGACTTCACCTCAACGCGAGGCTTGGCATTCTCAATAGCGCGATTGACGATTTCGAGCGGATCGATGGTGTCAGTACCTTCGTTGGCGCGGTCAATTGCGGCGTAGACGATACGCTCAGCGAGGGAGCGCTTGCCATCTTTCATCACCTTGGAGATCAAGCGGCCGACAACTTGACTGTCGAACTTGGGATCTTTATAAACTTTGGCTGGATAGACTCTTTTTCTGCGTGCCATGGAATTGGTTGGTCAGAGATTAAATTGAGGAAGTTACTTGGGCTTCTTGGCACCATACTTGGAGCGGGCCTGCTTGCGACCATCGACCCCGAGGGTATCGAGTGAGCCACGGACAATGTGATAACGCACACCCGGCAAATCCTTCACACGACCTCCGCGAATTAAAACGATGGAGTGTTCTTGAAGATTATGACCCTCACCACCAATGTAGGCGATAACTTCATAACCATTGGTGAGGCGAACCTTGGCAACCTTACGAAGCGCAGAGTTCGGCTTCTTTGGCGTGCGGGTATAAACTTGGAGACAAACGCCGCGGCGCTGCGGGCAGTTGTTCAGAGCCGGAGATTTCGACTTGGTGACTGCTTTTTTACGACCTTTGCGGACGAGCTGGTTGATGGTGGGCATAATGCGATCGTTTTGGGATGGCGGTTAAGCGGGTTTGTAGAATTAAGGAATGTTGAAATCGTTGTTTTTGCTGGTTCTCAACCGGAAAGGCCCGCCGGGAGGTCCAGCGAGATTCCTCGCAAGAGCCATTTTTCCGGTGAGCACCCGATAGTTGATTGCCTGATAAAGGAGCTGAATCGTTGTATTCTCAAGGATTACGTGAAGTCAGGCCCGATTTGGGGGCCGCGACTCTAGGAATAAAAAGGCATCTGGCAAGGCGTTTCTGAAATATTTCCCAAAAAATGTTCTCAATGCTGCTCACGGAGAGCTCAAAGACCGTCATTCTTTGAATTTTTGACGAATTCCATCTCACCGGCTACACCGGGCATTAATTAATTAAACTTAACCACTTAGCCAAAACACCTCTATTTTAGGTATTCATCGCCTCTGATTTAACATTTCCTCCCCGGACTCACTTCAGGCTATTTATGAGAAGGCCATTCCCCTACCTCTTATCGCCCCGGTCACCACTTTGTCCATTCCCGCCAGAGGCGACAATAATCAGGTTCCCGCCAGCCCTCTGACCAAAAGAAGAGGAGGCAATGGATTATTTCCAGAACCCCGAACGATATTAAGCCAGCTCAACAAGCAGGTAGACGTATTAAAACGATCACAGGCAATCGATGGAACTTGGAAACGAAAACACTAATTTGCTGGTCGGCAAAAAATGAAATTCAAGATCTCCATTGAGAACGGAATTTTTCTTAAGCGTGGGCGGGGAACCCCAGGGAATGAAGCGTTGCGCCGGGTGAAAAAACAAGCTGTAGCCATCAAAGCAGTGCGCCCGACTAGAAAATCAGCCGGGCGCGAGAACCTCTCAACAAAAGAAGACTTTTCGAGACTACTCGGCCGCGGAGGAGTCCTTGAGGTCATAGAGAGCTTCAAGCTCCTCAGTCACCTCTTCCATTTCCTTGTCATTCATCACACTTCCCAAGATCTCCCCAATTGCCTCAGCATCAGGGCTCTCAGTCATCATCTTCATTAAATTGCCCAAAAGGGCCTCACCTTTTTTGTCAGAGGCATTCTTGATGGATTGAACAGCCGCCTTCTCTTCTGCTGTCGGAAGATCGAGCGTTTTGGCTTCTTCCCAAAGTGCAGCAAGCGAGGCTTTCTTCTCACCAAATCCAGCCACAAATTCTTCAGCCGATTTCTTATCGCTGATCGATGACATCGACTCCATCAAGCCATTCATCACGACTCCAATGTCTTCGCCGACTTGGGTATGATCCCTTTTAGCGGGATATTCCGGAGTCTGAACTCCTTTTTCCTCCTTCTTTTCATCTTCCTTTTCCTCGCCTCCACAAGAGACGAAAGAAAGCGGAAGGGATAGGGCTGCTGCGAACGAAAATAGATTGTTTAATTTCATAGTTATTTCTCTTTCTAGATCCTGTAGGATGGTCTGCTACCGGTTGGTCATGCGATGATAAAATCATCTTATTTTACAAAAGCGATGGTCAGAAAACTGATTTCGCCGAGAGAAGCCAGCCGCATCAAACACAAACGCCCGACTGGAAATACCAGCCAGGCGAAGTAAAGTTTTAGATCTCAAAAAGAGAATTACTCAGTGTATTTCTCGTGACCGTCCTTCTTGAGATCCTTGAGCTCTCCCTTGATGTCGTCAGCTTTGTCCTCGTCACCTGCAAGATAAGCCATCTCAAGTTCACAAAGCTTCGCGTAGGTAAGACCGATAAGCCGCTTGTAGTCAGCAGTTGCCTTTGCCTTCTCCTTCTCATCCTTAATGTCTTTAAAGATCATTGGAGAATACTGGAGAGACTTGATGGTCGCCTTCTGGGCAGCGTGAACCAACTCGACCTTCTCTTCGGAGGTCTCGGCTTTACGGAGCCTCTTGAGAGAGCCGCTCAATACGTCCATTTCCTCGGCGAGAGGAGTATCGTCAGCATGGACAGGAGCGAGCAATCCAAGGTTCATCACAGATGCGACAGCCAGAGTCTTAATTGAAAAGTTGAATTTCATGTCGGGAGAACTACTCCCAAAACTTCCCCCGTCTGTCAAAACAAGGCTCGGAAAATCAACTCACACAGATTATCGCACCCCCGTGATTCGTGGACTTATTTTTGATCTTGATGGAACCCTCGTTGATTCCCTTCCCGGAATCGCAACGGCACTCAACCACGCTTTGGAAGATCTCGATCTCCCAAAGCATCCTCAGGAGGCCGTTGAGACATTCATCGGTGACGGCGTTCGTAACCTCGTCATTCGCGCCCTTGGCAAGGATCATGCCAACCGACAGGAGGATCTCCTAGCGGCATTTCAAAAACACTATTCTGCGGATTGGAAAACCGGCACTCAACCCTACCCCGGCTTTGTCAGGTTGCTTGAAGAACTCCAACAAAGGAAAATCCCCATGGCCGTGCTCTCGAACAAGCCCCATGAATACACTGTGGAAATTGTCGAAACGCTCTTTCCACAAAACTTCTTCACCCCAGTTCAAGGCCATCAGGAGGATTACCCCAAAAAACCTGATCCTACGACTGCCCATCAGATCATTTCCGACTGGAATCTTAAGCCTGAAGAGGTCGCTTACGTCGGAGACTCCACTGTCGATCTGGCCACCGCTCGAAACGGTAATATGACCCCCTTGATATTCTCATGGGGATATGGCACGCCGGAAAATTTCCCACTCCTCGAATCAATCGATGATTTTAGGAGCGCCATCGCCGGGGCAGAATGGGTCGACACTGCTAGTTTTCGCAATCGAATATCTTAGAACTCGCACTGCTCCTCGCCTCCGCCGCCCATCCCACTGCAGAAATCTAAGAAAAACTATCGCCTACAAGGATTGCGAAACAGAACTCGAGGTCTTCTTCGCCCACGACCCCAACTTTAAGTAAACCGACAAAGCCGTGCTCATCATTCACCAATGGCAGGACACTTATGTTCTGCATGGATGAACTTCCCCCAAGTGTGGCGGCCTACTTTGAATAGCCTTCCGGCAATTCCGCATGGCCTTGTCATTCTTTGAAGCCTAGATTCGTGACGTGAGCATATTTCAGGCAACCGGCCAGGTCGTATTGACCTTTATCAACTATCTCGGGCAACTGGGGTTGTTGACGCGAGAAATTGTTTACTCGCTCACGAAAGGCCAGAAACGGTGGCGCAAAATGTGGGAGCAAGTCGCTGAAATCGGAGCCCGATCACAAGTCGTGGTTGGCGTGACCGGAGCATTCACCGGCGCGGTCTTGGCCGCCCAGACGCTTTTCCAATTCAAACTTTTTGGTCTCGAAACGGCAGCCGGTGGCTTGGTTTCAGTAGCAATGCTCCGCGAACTGGGACCGACCATCACCGGTCTCATGCTGGCCGGCCGGGTCGGTTCCGCCATGGCCGCAGAAATCGGCACAATGAAAGTGACCGAGCAAATCGACGCGCTCCGCTCGATGGCCGTGAATCCCGTCGATTACCTTGTCACTCCCCGTTTTCTTGCGATGCTCATTTCCGTTCCACTCCTAATTGCGGAATCAGCTGCGCTTGGCATGGTGGCCTCCTACATCGTGGGCGTAGGTGTCTTCCATGTGGAATCGGCCTATTGGCTCGATAACATGAAAAACTATGTCGATCTTACCGACCCCACGATCGCTCTAACCAAAGGGCTCTTCTTCGGTGTTCTAATCGTCATTATTTCCTGCGATCAGGGGATGAAGGCAAGGAACGGCGCAGTCGGGGTGGGCCGGGGAACGACTCGCGCAATGGTCTATTCTTCGCTCGCGATCCTCGTGGTAAATTTTTTCCTCACCTTGATTATGCAGATTGTCTTTCCCGCTTCCTTGTTTTCCAACTAAGAGGAAAAGGAAAACCGCCCTCCTGCACAAACAAGAGGGCGGCCACACAAACACACAAAATCAGAGGGGTTACTTCTGACGCTGGATCTATACGGAGCCAAATGCCCCCTCTTTCATTATCTCGTCTCGTTTTGATGATGATAGCTCAAATGCTTTCTGATCTTTCCAGCCTCACCGTCGTCAGCTGCATGCATTGCAACTAGAATACTCTCGGCGTTTTGGTTCCACACCATCATCTATCGCCCCGCATCTTCCTGAGTTACCCCATCAGGGGTAGCCTTAAACCTCATCTATCACCAACAATTAGATCAAGTCTTCCATCGCGACCGAAATCATGGAATGCAGAAAAGGCACGCCCCGAACTTTCCACGCTAAACGCATTGTTTCATGCCATCAAACGGGCCGGCTTTTTAAATCCTGCCGAAAAAACCGTAACCGGAACTGAGGACGTTAGAGTCTCAATTAGGGCTCTGATGGTGAAAAAAAACGCATGAGGAGTTTGTTTTTGTCTGTTTCCGGACAGAATGGAGAAACAGCATTAGTCTTGCGGCCACTCAAAGAGGCCGCTATGTCCGCTCCCGAAATACTCTCGCCATGGAAACTTCCAACAGCCCAAATCATTCCCCGCTCGATTTTGCGAGCTCACCGATTAACAAGACGCTTTCTACCGAAGAGAAACTCGAGACCTTCCGCCAGATGGTCCGCATTCGTCGCTTCGAACAAGCCGGCCTCAAGAACTACCAAAAGGACGGCACCATGGGTGGCTTCCTCCACCTTTATATTGGGCAGGAATCTCTCGCGGTCGGAGCGGCTTCCCTTATGGGCGATCACGACCACATGATCACAGCCTATCGTTGTCACGCCCACGCTCTCGCGGTCGGCATGAACATGAACGAATGTATGGCCGAACTTTACGGCAAAGCCACCGGTTGCTCGAAAGGCAAAGGCGGATCAATGCACTTCTTCGCACCCGACAAAAACTTCTGGGGTGGCCACGGAATCGTTGCCGGGCAAACCCCCCTTGGACTGGGACTTGGTTATGGACTCAAATACAAGGGTCTCGAAGGCTGCGCACTTTGTTTCCTTGGAGATGGAGCAATCAACCAGGGCGCTTTTCACGAATCCCTCAACATCGCTGCCCTTTTTGGAATCCCGGTCGTCTATATTATTGAGAACAACGGCTACTCCATGGGAACTTCGCAAAAGCGCTCCAGTTCTTACAAAGACTGCCTCGCACAACGGGGGGATGCTTATGACATGGATTGGGATGTGGTGAACGGCGAGGATTTTTACGAAGTCCGGGCCAAAACCCACATCGCCATGGAGCGGGCGCGAAAGGAGCACAAGCCGACCATTCTCGAGATCATGACCTACCGTTACTACGGTCACTCGGTCGCCGATGCGAACCATAAAAAATATCGTTCTCCCGAAGAAATCGCGGATTACAAAAAGAATCACGACCCCATCAATCTCTGGCGTGCCAAGCTCATCGCCGAAGGCCTTCTCACTGAGGAATCAGCCAAAGCTATCGATACCGAAGCAAAACAAGAGGCCGCAGCGGCCACCAAATTCGCAGAAGACTCCCCTGCACCCACCATCGAGGATATTACCGACGATGTTTACTGGGAAACCGACAACAACACCGAGGCCTCCAAGATCGGACGCCACTTCTTCAACGATTAATTTTTACCCATTTAGATACCATGCGCGAAATTCAATACCGTGACGCTCTGAACGAGGCCTTTGACGAAGAGCTCGCCCGCGACGAAAACGTCGTCCTCATGGGCGAGGAAGTTGCTCAATACAACGGAGCCTACAAAGTGACCAAAGGACTTTGGGACAAATGGGGCGACAAACGAGTCGTCGACACTCCAATTTCCGAAGCAGGCTTCATCGGCATGGGCATCGGAGCCTCCATGCTCGGCATCCGGCCCGTGATGGAGCTGATGTTCTGGTCCTTCCATAGCGTCGCCTTTGACCAACTCGTCAACAATGCCGCTTGCTGTCGCTACATGTCCGGCGGACTCATCAACGTCCCAATCGTGATGCGGGGACCCGCCAACGGAGGAACCAATGTGGGCGCAACCCATTCGCACACCCCGGAAGGACTCTTTGCAGCCTTCCCCGGTCTCAAGGTCTGCTCCCCCGCCACTCCGGCCGATGCCAAGGGCCTCATGAAAACCGCAATCCGTGACAACGATCCCGTTTACGTTATGGAAAACACTACTCTCTACGGCAACATGGGAGATGTCCCCGACCCTGCTGATGGCGATTTCCTCATTCCTCTTGGAAAGGCCGACATCAAGCGTGAAGGTTCCGACATCTCCCTCATTGCACATGGTGCCAGCGTGCTCCGTTGCCTTGAGGCTGCCGAAATCCTCGCTAGCGAGCACAATATCGACGCCGAAGTTGTCGATCTCCGCTCCATCCGCCCGCTCGATCAGGACGCTATCATTGAGTCAGTCAAGAAGACCAACCGCGCAGTGCTTGTCGACGAATCCAAACCTTTCTGCGGAGTCTCCGCTCAAATCGCCACGCTCATTCAGGACTACGCCTTCGATTATCTCGATGCCCCCGTCAAGCGAGTCTGCACCATCGATGCTCCCGCCATTTACTCGCCACACGTCGAGCCGGATCAGCTACCCAATGCCAAGCGCATTGTTGCACAGGTCCTGACCATCGCCTAGTCGACGGACCTATGGACGACGCGATCTTCGACGGGGTCAAGGAAGACCTCAAGAAGGACGAGGCCTACCTCCGAAATCATGAGCATCGCTTCCGACTTAGCGCGGAAGCGGTCCAATCGGTTGGCTCGGAAAAGCCGCGACTCCTCGATATCGGATGTTGGCCAGGCTACCTCTCGCTATATTTCAAACGGAATGGGTGGGATGTTAGCGCCATCGACCTTAAACCAGACCGGCTCCCGATCGTCAATAACGCAGGGATAGAGCTGCTCGATCACAATCTTAATGATCAGCCCAGCCTTCCCTTTCCAGAAGATCACTTCGACACCATCCTCTTCACTGAGGTCTTTGAGCACCTTAACCCAGCCTCCTTCGAAGAACTTTTCAAAGGAATAGAGCGTTGCCTGAAACCGGGGGGACGACTCATCCTCACCACCCCAAACAGACGAGCTCTCAATAAAAACTTCTTCATCCCGAACCGCTGGGATGAGCCCGAAGTCGATGACGAAGGTCATGGGCACTGGAAGGAATATACCCTGCATGAGGTCTTGGAATGTTTCCGTAACAAGGCCCTGAGCATCATCCGCAGCGAAACCATCTCGTTTTACTCGCATCTTGGGCGCTCAAACGAAACCGGGTATTTTCCACTAAGTGACTGGAGAAATCATCCCAATAAGCTTCGAAATCTCGCTAAATTCGCGATTAACCCCATCCGTAACTTCCCTATTTTTAGAGACAGTTTGTTCTTAGTCGCCCAAAAAGAACCGATCGGTAGATAATCTCAAAATCTCTATCGACAGACGCGAATTGGATTTGATTCCCCCTCGGAAGTCAAACCTCCTCAGATACTATTAAAGAAACTGATCCAACTCCTTTCCTCGACGATACGGGTTTTTTCATTTTCCAAATCAACCTCTGGGCTCGAACACCAAAATCGTCCGGCAAGGCAAATAAATCTTCAGTTGCCCCCCTGTTAAGGGGTAGTCAATCGAGGTGTCCGTGCGCGCATGACCTCCAAACTCAGAGTCGTCCGATGACAAAAGCAGACGATAATCGCCCTTCTGGGTGACCGGAAACTCATAATCAACAACAGAATTCGAGGGACTCAAATTCACGGCAAAGACGAGGTCACCTCGTTCAAATTGAAGACATTGATTGTCTTGATCCAAGTTAAGCCTCTTTGCTTCCGGGGAAGCAAGAACCTTATCGGCAATTTGCATCATTGCTCCATCGAAGGCCTCAAGCTCACCATATTTTAGATCAGGATGATCTGCCAAAGACCACTGCCGGCGCGCATGTTGATAGCTCCAGCCATTCCCTTCACGCGGAAAATCAATCCACTCGGGATGACCAAATTCATTACCCATAAAGGTAAGAAACCCTTCCCCACCCAAGGCTAAGGTCATAAGCCGTAGAACCTTGTGCAGTGCCATGCCTCGATCCACGATCGCGTCGTCATCCCCCTTTGCCATGTGGTGATACATCGCGGCATCCATTAGCCAAAATGCGAGAGTCTTATCGCCAACCAAGGCCTGATCATGACTCTCGGCATAGGCAATGGTTTTCTCACCATCACGCCGATCGGTGAGCGTATGGTAGATCTCGTCGAGATTCCAGTGCTCATCCGGTGTGTGTCTCAGCAACTTAATCCAGTAGTCAGGAATACCCATTGCGAGACGAAAATCAAAGCCCATTCCACCCTCGCAAAGCGGTCGACACAATCCTGGCATTCCACTCATATCCTCAGCGATACTCAGCGCGTTGGGATTAATCTCGTGGATCAATTTGTTCGCCAACTGCAGGTAGGTTACCGCATCCGACTCTACCCCGTCCTGAAAGTATTTATCGTAGTGATCAAAGGCGATGTTTCCGTGATGATGGTAAAGCATCGAAGTCACTCCATCGAAGCGGAATCCATCGAAGCGGAATTCAGTCATCCAGTAGGCCACATTTGAAAGCAAAAAGCGACAGACCTCAGTCCGACCGTAATCAAAGAGCCGCGAGTCCCACTGCGGGTGGCCGCGTTCATGAAAGTACAAGCCCTCCTCCCCGTCAAACGATGGCAACCCCTCCGCGAAGTTTTTCACAGAGTGCGAATGCACGATATCCATCAAGACCGCGATCCCCATTCCGTGGGCAGTATCGATGAGGTATTTTAAATCCTCGGCAGACCCACATCGAGAGCTCGGAGCAAAATAGTTGGCGACATGGTATCCGAATGAACCGTAATAAGGATGCTCGGCTACCGCCATAAGCTGGACGACATTGTAACCCAATCGGGCCAGGCGCGGCAAAACGTCTTCGGCAAATTCTCGATACGTCCCTACTCGAAATTTCTCGGTGGCCATGCCAACATGAGCCTCGTAAATCTTGGGAGCCTTAACCTTTCCAGGCTGGGGATTTTTCCACAAATACTTAGGTTCGGCCTGGACTTGAGCCGAAAACTCCTTGGTTTCCTCGGTTTGGACCACAAAGGTCGCATGGGAGGGAATCCGGTCGTGAGCTCCATTCTTACCCACAATGTGAATCTTATACAAATCCCCATGTTTCAAAGCCTCCTCTGGAAGCCAAACCTCCCATGCTCCGAGTTCCGATGCACGTCGAAGAGGGTGCGCTTCCCGCGACCAGTCACAAAAATTCCCGGTCAAAAAAAGTGCCTTGGCCCGGGGAGCCCACTCACGAAACACCCACCCCCCTCCCTCACGATGAAGTCCAAACCTCTGATGGCTGGTCGCAAAGTCCACCAATGCCCCAAATTCCGCCAACCGTCGCTCAAATCTGGCCGTTCGATCCCGAATCGCATCTGAGTAAGGTGCCAGCCAAGGATCACTCTTCACCAAGCCGGGAACTTCATTTTCCTCGTTCACGCCCCCACTCTAGCAAAGAGCAGGCCAGAAGCTGAAGGGTATCTGAGACATTCGCTTTATTTTTTGAATCATTTAGTTAACTTAACTATCTCGATGGCCAATCGCAGACTTTCAAGCAAACTCGACCAGCGCTCCCGCTCCCGCCAGAGACGTCGCGCCGGTTGGGGTATTAGCCTGCTCAATCTCCACCAACGCGCCCAGAGCCAAGTCAATTTTCGTGGAAATCGCAGACGGCACGGCATGACCCGCCAAGCCGCCATCGCCGACACCGCCCAAGCAGTTGATCTCTATCAAGATGATTCCCTCCACCTTCCACTGATTCGCCGAATTTTGCACTGGGGTTTGGGCGTCCTTCTGATTCCGCTCTGCTTTATCACTGCCATTTCTCTGATGAAAGAGAGTGGCGAGGAACGAATTCTTCAAACTATCTGGTACTCTACCGAGCTTCTTTGTTTTATCGCCGGAATTGGTTCGATGATCAGCTGGTTCATCGCCGGATTTGCCAACGATCGCCTGCTTTACCTCTACGTGCTAGGCCACGAAATGACCCACGCCATGTTTGTTTACGTCTGTGGCGGACGGATCAGCGCTATTCACTTCAGCTCCGAAGGCGGATACGTGATGACAAATAAGTCTAACATTCTTATCGCCCTATCACCCTACTTTATCCCCTTTTGGTCAGCAGTAATCATATCGCTTCACAGCTTTGTCAGCCTTTGGTGGGACATTCCGGCCGGCGGATTCATCCTCACCGGACTTCTCGGCTTCACTTGGACCTTCCACATCATCTGGACTGTTTGGATGATTCCAAAAGACCAACCAGACCTGAAAGAAAATGGGACCTTTCTTTCCCTGATGATCATCATCTTCGCCAACCTAATCCTATTCACTCTAATCCTCTGCGCCACTTCCCGTGAAGTCCAACTCAGCAGCTTCCTCTTTCAGTGGTGGAATAACTTTCTTGATCTCGGCGACTCCCTGCTTTGTCTCGTCCCCTTCTATTACTAAACAACCTTCTTCACCGATGGAGTAATTTTGTAGATTGGCAAAGCGCCATTAGCCTCAATGGAGATCCCGTTTGAATCGCTCCATGCACATTCTCCTCACCCGCGCCAATGCTTACATCGGCATGCGCTTGCTTCCAACCTTACTGGAAGCCGGCCACATCGTGACCGGAATCGTGCGATCTATTACTCGCTTTCCCTCCTCGCAATTCCAACCGTTCATCGAAAGCAAGCAACTCACCCTGCTGGAAGGTAACTTGCTCGGCAACCTTCCTCCAGTTCCTGAAAATATCGATACCGTCTACTACCTTCTCCACTCCATGGGTGGTGGAAGCAGTTTCGAAGAACGTGAAGCCGAATGCCCTCGACTTCAGGCGTGTTCTCCTCTTCGACCGGGACGACCTGCAATCGCCGGCTCGTCTCATTCATGCTGCCGAGATGAAAATACCCGGCGAAGCCTGGCTTCAGTTTGAAGTCACCCCGACCATCTCTTTAAGACTGCCACCTTCCGTCCCCGAACCCTTTTCGGGCGAGCCTATTGGTATGCAGTTCTCCCACTCCACTGGATCCTCTTTCCCCGCATGGCCAAACGCCTCGACGCCGGAGAATCAGCAATCATTTTTGCAAAAGATCTCATGTTTTGAGACAAATCGAAGCTCTAGCTTCGTATATAAACCAGATCGATATGAAAAAGACCATTTTAACAACCATCGCATCCCTGATGCTGGCAGGCTTTGGCCATGCTCGCACTTGGACAAGTGCTGATGGCTCGAAAACCTTTGAGGGAGATTTCGTCTCTTGCGATGACACGTCGGTGACCGTAAAGCGCGGCATCAAGGAGATGACCTTCAAACTAGACCTTCTCTCCGAGAAAGATCAAAAGTGGGCCAAGGGAGAGGCCGCTAAAATTGCCGTAGCTGAAGAGAATAAGAAGGAAGCCGCCGAGTTTATGGACGGCGACTTTGGCAAGGCTCTCAAAAAGCTTCAAAAACTTGATGGAGAAGACTTTGTCGACCACGATCTTGAGGCCGCTCCCAAATATTTCCTTCTCTATTTTTCGGCCAGCTGGTGACCACCCTGTCAAAAAGGAGCTCCTCAGTTTGCGGAGCAATACAACAAGGAAATTGGACCGAATCCTAATCTTGAGATGATCCACATCTCTTTGGACCAGGAGGAAGACGACGCTCTTAAGTGGGCAAAATCATTCAAACAACCATGGCCCATTATGTTGCAAAAGGACACCAATCAAAACAAATTGGTAGCCCCTTATGACGTCCGCGGAGTTCCCACCTACATTCTTGTGGATCGGGAAGGCAAGGAAGTCGCTCGCGGTAAAGCCGCAGCCCTCGCCGCAGCCAACAAGGACGAAGCATAACCTTTAAAAACCCCATCAAAGCGGTGACCGGGACTCTTTCCGGTCACCGTTTTTTACATCAAAAGACCAGCTCCATCATGACTTCCCCCTTCAATTCCTTCTCACCTTTTTCCTACCAGAATCCGAGGACAAGGCTAATCTTCCGCATGATCAGATTACTTGCTTTCTTTACCCTCATTCAGTCGCTTTCAGCTGAACACGGTGGAACCAAAGTCTGGCTCAAAGAAATGCAGGAGCTCTATGAAAAACAGCGCAGCCAGGTTCCCAACACGAGACTCACCTACCGCTGGTCTCAAGACAACAAGACCTTTTTCTTCAAAGCAAATCTCGACGGAGCCGAAAAATCCTACCAACTCGAGCTTCAGTCGGGGGATGTCATCGAAGCCCCCTTCGACAAGCAGGCTAAAGCCTCCCGCGAGCCCAAGGACTTCGCCCACGGCGCAAGCCGGAACCGGACCAGATCTGCAGCCAAATCGCCCGATGACAAATGGGAAGTCCGCCTTGGAGACCAACCAACTCTTAAAAATCTTACCAGTGGGAAAACAAAACAACTTCCACGACCTCCAAAGGGATCACGCTATGACTCCCGCATTCATTGGCATGCCGACTCCTCCTGCTTCTACCTCACCCACCGCACCAATCACCCCACCTATCAGGTTCACCTTGTTGGCTCCTCCCCCAAGGACCAACTCCAACCCAAACACATCGTCCATAATTACGAAAAGCCCGGCGACAAACGCAATGTTTCCCAACCGATCATCTTCTTCACCGATGATCGCAAACCCATCCCGGTCAGTCCCACTCTCATCAAAAACCCTTACTCGATTTCCGACATCCGCTGGCACGAAAAAGGCCACCGCTTAACACTGGCCTGCATCGAACGCGGCTTCGGGAAATACCGCCTCATCGAAATCGACGCCAATACCCGCTTTCAACGAGTCCTCGCTGCCGAGGAGTCGGACAAATTCGTTCACGTCTTCGAGCACTGCTACTACCGATTCCTTCGTAACCAGAAAGAAATGCTGTGGCTCAGTCAGCGCACCGGATTCAACCACCTCTATCTTCTCGACCGCGAGTCGGGCGATGTCATCCGCCCCCTCACCAGCGGCAAGTGGGTACTTCGTGACGTCGTCGCAGTCGATGAGGAAGAGCGCACCGCCCTTCTGCAAGTCTCCGGATATCACCCAAAACAAGATCCCTATCATCTCCACTACGCCCTCGTTAATCTCGACACCGCCAAGCTCACTCTCCTCACGGAATCCGACGGCACCCATCAAATTTCCTTCTCACCCGACAAATCCCACTACCTCGCCAAATGGTCCCGCGTTGATCACCCCCCTGTCTACGAGGTTCACCGTACTTCCGACACCAAGCTCGTCGCCACCCTCAACAAGCCTGAACTTAAAATTGATTGGCAACTCCCCGAGCGCTTCGTCTGTAAGGATCGCAACGATGAATACGACATTCACGGCGTCATCTGGCGACCTCGCAACTTTCAAAAAGGCAAAAAATACGCCGTCATCGAAAACATCTACGCAGGCCCTCACGGATCATTCGTCCCCAAAAGCTGGAGCAGCTGGTCTTCCCACAAATACGAAATGGCGGAAGGCGGTTTTATCGTTGTTCAAATCGATGGTCTTGGAACAAACCACCGCGGCCAAAAATTCCAGCAAATCGCCTATAAAAACCTCAAGGACTCGGGCTTCCCCGATCGCATTAAATGGATGAAAGCCGCCGCTGCTAAGCATCCTGAAATGGATCTCACCCGTGTCGGCATTTATGGAGGTTCCGCCGGTGGCCAATCCTCCACCGCTGCCCTGCTCCATCATCCGGACTTTTATAAAGTCGCCGTCTCTGACTGCGGCTGCCACGACAACCGCATCGATAAGATGTGGTGGAACGAGCAATGGCTCGACTGGCCCATCAACGAATCCTACATCGAAAACTCCAACCGCACCCACATCCCAAAGCTACAGGGTCACTTGATGCTCACCGTCGGTGAATTGGATAAAAACGTCGACCCCTCCTCAACCTATCAAATTGTTGACGATCTCATCAAAGCCGATAAAGACTTCACCTTCCACATGATCCCGGGGGCAGGACACGGAGCCGGGGAAGCTCCCCACTTCCGTCGCAAACGCATCGAGTTCTTCCAGCAACACCTCAAGCCGTAGCTGGAGGCCACGTTTTCACAACACGTTCCATCAGCGCTCCAAAAAACAACCAAAGTGTAAGTCTACCCTCACCTCCTTCGTCTCTATATCGATGGTCCAGCTTCTATCTGTTTCGCTCACCCTGGTTATAGCCGCCGTAGCAGAGCCCAGACCAATTGCTCTCTATCTGTTCGACGAAGATACCGGTTCGCAGGTCATTGACTCTTCCGGCGTCAAACCTCCCGCCAATCTCGACATCGTAGACCAAGGAGCTCTTAAACGTGAGTCCGGATCACTCACCCTCCTTCGCCCCGTTCTGCTCTCTTCCAAGTCGCCTTCAGCCAAGCTGATCAGTGCTATCAAGAAGTCAGGCGAAGTCACCATCAGCGCATGGATTACTCCGGCCAACCTCTCCCAATCCGGCCCGGCCCGTATCGTCACGATCTCCCGGGACTCGTCGAATCGCAACCTTACCCTTGGTCAGGATAAAACGAAATTCGACGCCCGCTTCCGCACTGAAAAAACCGGTGTCAACGGAATCCCATCACTCTCGGCAGGAAAGGTCGTCACAAAACGAACACACGTTGTTTTCTCCAGATCAAAAAACGGGATGGGAACGATGTTTATCAACGGCCGCAAAAGCGGGCAACGCTCCTTCCCCGGCTCTCCAAAAAACTGGGACAGTAATTATCATATCGCTCTGGGCAACGAGCTCTCAAATGACCGCCCATGGCTCGGAACCTTCCATCAAGTCGCTATCTACTCGCAAGCCCTCTCGCCTGCCGAAGTCACCAAACTATTTCAAAACGGCCTCGCCCCACCCAACCCGGAATCCCCTGCGGACCGCAGCCGGGATCTCTTCATCAATCATATTGAACCAATCTTCGCCAAGCATTGCCTGGAGTGCCACGACTCAACAACCAGCGAAGGAGACCTCGACCTCTCCCATAAGAAAACAGCTTTTATTGACCCCGTTATCATTTCAGCCGGTCACCTTGAGAAAAGCCTCGTTTGGGAATCTGTCGAGTCAGACGAGATGCCCGAAAAGCGCGCCCCTCTCTCAGCCGCAGAAAAAGCGCACCTTCGTGAGTGGATCGAAACCGGAGCGGTTTGGAGCAGCGAACACATTGACCCCGCCGCCCACCTCCTCTTAACCAATCCCAAAAAATTCCCTCGGCGCCTCACCACTTCAGAATACATCGCGACCGTAAAAGCGACCATAGGCGTCGACATCACAAGGGAAGCCCGGGATCTTCTCCCGCCCGATCTCCGGACCGATGGCTTCAGTAACACGGCATACAATCTTGGCATCGATCTCAAACACGTTGAAGCCCACGCACAACTTGCCAACCTGATTGTTGCCAAAATCGATGTCCAAAAATTCGCCCGTCGTTTTTCCAGTAATCGTAAAACCAACCAAAAGGCAATCCGCCCCCATCTTCAATCCCTCGGCACCTGGATCCTCCGCGGACCGCTTCATGATCGCGAAATCGATCTTTACCAAGGCATCGTCACCAGCGTTGGTGCAGGAGGCGGAGATTTTGACACCGCCTTAGCCTATGTACTACGAGGTATGCTTCAATCGCCACGCTTCCTTTATCGTATCGAGGGAGAAGAGTCGCCCGGTTCATATGAACTTGCGTCGCGGCTAAGCTATCTCATCTGGGGCGGACCACCCGACCAGGCGCTCTTTGACTCCGCAAGGAATAGTTTACTCCATAGTCCGGATCAACTTCGCAAGCAAGTGGATAGGATGCTCAAAGATCCACGTGCCGTGGCCCAGTCACAGAATTTCATTTCGGAATGGCTCAATCTCAATCACCTGAAAAACCTGCAACCCAACCGGAAAGAATTTCCCGACTGGAAACCAGAACTCGCGGAAGATATGCGAAAAGAGACTCTGGCCTTTTCTAACCATCTTCTCTGGGAGGAAAAACGTCCCCTTGGAGACCTCCTTAACGCCCGGATCACCTTTCTCACCCCCGAACTGGCAAAACACTATGGGCTCAAACCCAAGGCCGAAGGCTTCACCAAATATGACCTAAGTCATACTTCTCGAGGCGGACTTCTCACCCAGGGGAGCCTACTCACAATTGGTGGAGACGAAGCGTCCATGGTAACCCGGGGCCTCTTCGTTTTACATGACCTGCTTCGCGGCTCGGTCAAAGATCCACCGTCCGGAGTCGACACCACCCCCGTCCCATCAGCACCCGGACTTTCCCAACGGAAAATCGCAGAGCGCCGCATGCTTGATCAATCCTGCGGTGGCTGCCACACCAAGTTTGAACCCCTCGCCTTCGGCCTAGAGCAATATGATGGACTCGCCCGCTACGCCACCCGGGACCATTATGAAAATGAACTGCGGCAGGATGGCGAAATTCTCATTCCCGGAACTGCTGAAACAGTCAAATACAAGACTTCCCGGGAACTCATGGATCTGCTCGCCAAGAGCCCACGCGTGCGTCAGAACATCATCTGGAAACTTGCTCAATTTTCATTAGGCCGACCCATCGCCACAACCGACCGACCTCACCTTGACACCATCTTTTCGCAAGTCCGTGAAAACCAAACCTACCAGAACGTCATCCTCCATCTCGCCACCTCCCCTCTCGTCACCGAGTAAAACTTCAACTTTTCATTCCCATGAACCGCCGCACCCTTATTCGCTCCCTTACCGGAACCACCATCGGCCTTCCATTCCTTGAAGAAATGTCCGCTGCCTCCGGAGCCGCCGACGCCGCCATTCCCATGCGAGCCTTCAATCTCTTCTTCGGCCTTGGCATTCCCTCCCCACTCCAAAAAGAAGGTTTTGCCGGTGTCATGGAACCGCTGAAGCCGCTCGCCGACAAGCTCCTCATCATGCGCGGAGTTGATCACGTCCGCGCCGACCAGTCCGGCATCAACGCCCACTTCGATGGATCCTCCGCTGCGTTCACCGCAACAGCCCCGAACGGAGAAGCCCGCGCCGGTGGAGCTTCTCTCGATCAACTCCTGCGCCAGGCTCATTATCCAAAAGGCCAGCCCGATGGCATGGTCCCCACTTTAGTTGCGGGAACCTTCTTTCGCCGCAGCCGAATCTCACGCTACGTTCATTCCTATCATGCCGATGGCACGGTAGCCGCAGCGATGCAGGAAAGACCTATCGATCTCTTCAGTCGTGTCTTCGGCCAGATCAAGGGCAGCGACGAACTTGATGAACGACTTCAACGCAGTGTCCTTGATTCCGTCCTTGAGCAATACCGCCACTACTCAGGCAAAAATTCTCCACTCGGTTCTGCCTCCAGGGATCGTTTCAAAAACCACCTCGACCGGATCCGCGAATACGAACAGCGAGCCTTCCAATTCGAAATCGATAATGACGCCCCACCCCACCCTGCCCCTTCAGAACTTCCACATGGAGGCAAGGCCGACCCCGGGGGACAGGGTCTCGACATGCAACTCGATGATCTCGTCCGTGAGTGGCGCCTCATGTCCGAACTCTATGCTCTGGCCATTCAGACCGACCGTGCCCGCTTCGGTTCCTTGACCTTCCTTGCCGCCGGCGAACGGCTCCGCATCAAAGGCGACTACATTTACAATGGTAAAAAGCACTTCACCTTCGATGATTCCGCCCAGCTTAAGGCCTCGGGCGACAAGGGCTGCTCCCACGAATGGTGGCATAAGTTCAACGAGAAAAAGAAAAACGAACAACTCCGCGCCCATGCCCATATGAAAATGCGCGAAGTGGCCCACTTCCTTTCTTTACTTTCGACCGAAGAAACCCGCGAAGCGAATGGAAAAACCATTCTCGAAAATGCGATGATCACCATTTCCACCGAATCTGGTGACGGCCGTCATAACGACACCAAACGCGAACTCTCTGGAGTTTTTCACGCTGTCACTGGAGCCAACGGCCGCCTCAAAACCGGACAAATCCTCGACGTCAATGCCGAGGGCCTTGATGTTTACAACACGATGGCCCGAACCACGGGAACAAATGACAAACTAGGACCACAAGATCGAACCGGCAAGCTCATCGACAAAATCATCCTTTAATTCGATCGATTCCAGCCACCTGTAAACGGGGCTTGCTTAAGGGAGCATCCTCGCTTTTTTCCTGCCCCCTGCTCCTTGCGACAACAGAAAAATCGAGGGCCCCTATTTTCGACGAGTCCGACACCCGATTAGAAATTCATCGCAAACTAGGTAGGGCCCCGCGCGTTACCAGTTTCGCCAAGGCTATCACACTCAAAGACACCCCGCTTATGAAAGAAAACTCCGACGAGCTTTCGTGCGACACAAAGGATCTGCCGGTCTCGTCCCGTGAAGACTTCGTCAACTAGGGCACCTACACCCATGGCGCGGGTCGATTCTCACAACAGGAAACATTCACCCTCTACTCCACCTTTTCACTTTTCATCCTCGAACCATTGCTAGCTCTATTTGCAACCACCAGCTGGATCTTTAGCCGGTTTGAGCTAAATGAAATGTCCGTTTAGTATTCTCCTTCAGGTAATTACGCGGAAGGACACTAGAAATCGCCCTCACGATAGCCCACCGAGGTCATTCTGCCTTTGCCAGACCCGCAGAAATCGGGTAAGCGCCTTGCGGATCCACCAACATCCACATTTCCATCATGCTCGACATCAAAGTCATCCGCGATAACCCAGACCTCGTCAAAGAACGCCTCGCCCATCGTCATGATGGCTCGGCCGACCTTATCGACGAAGTCCTCGCTTGCGACGAGACCCGCCGCAAAAACGAAACGGCCAAGCAGGCCCTCCAGTCCGAGCGTAAGTCCACTTCCAAGGAAATCGGAAAACTCCGCGCCAATGGCGAGGACTCCTCGGGCATCGAAACCGAGGTCAAAAAAATCGGAGAGCAGATCAAAGCTCTCGACGACGAAGGTAGCAAAGCGGCCAAGCGCCAGACCGAACTTCTCCTCAACATTCCAAATCTTCCCTACGACGATTGCCCCGTGGGCGCCGACGAAGAAGCCAACCCCATCCTTCGAAGCTGGGGTGAAAAGCCGGCTCTCATCGAAGCTCGTGATCACCTCGACCTCGCGGAAGATAAGGGCATCATCAGCTTTGACGATGGTGCACGCCTCTCGGGCTCCGGCTTCGCCGTTTACCGAGGCGAAGGAGCACGGCTCCAGCGCGCCTTGATCCAATTTCTCCTCGACCTCCAAGGTCGTGAAAACGGATATGAGGAAGTCAATGTTCCCCACATCATCAAGCGAGAGTGCATGGAAGGCACAGGCCAGTTACCCAAGTTTGAGGACGACATGTATGGCACGGAGAACAACGAGTTCTTCCTCGCCCCCACCGCTGAGGTTCCGGTCACTAATCTTTATCGCGACACACTCCTCGCTGAAGAGGATCTCCCCATCAAGCTGACTGCTCACACCCCATGCTTCCGTCGGGAAGCGGGTAGCGCGGGCCGCGATAACCGGGGTATTATTCGCATGCACCAGTTCGATAAGGTTGAACTTGTACAAATCGTAGACCCCTCGACCTCGATGGCTGTTTTGGAAGAGCTCACCGGCCATGCCGAAGCAGCGCTTCAAAAACTTGGCCTCCATTATCAGGTCATCGAGCTCTGCACCGGCGACGTCGGCTTCAGCTCATGTAAGACCTACGACATCGAGGTCTGGGCACCCGGCCAAGGCAAGTATCTTGAAGTCTCCAGCTGTTCTTGCTTCGGAGATTACCAGGCGCGCCGCATGAAGCTCCGCTACAAGGACGCAGATGGAAGAAACAACTTCTGCCACACCCTGAATGGTTCTGGCACCGCTCTTCCGCGTCTCC
Source organism: Akkermansiaceae bacterium (assembly GCA_039768565.1). Classification (GTDB taxonomy): domain Bacteria; phylum Verrucomicrobiota; class Verrucomicrobiia; order Verrucomicrobiales; family Akkermansiaceae; genus SW10. Next base: position 78,868 of record JBDNAG010000077.1, read on the forward strand.
TCGTGGCGCTTCTTGAGCAATGCCAGGATGCAGAAGGGATCGTCCATATCCCGGAAGCTCTTCAGCCCTACTATGGCGAAGCTACGCTCTAGGTTTGATCGGACGGACGCCCGAATCCTAAAGTCAGGCCTCGTATTGGCGGTTCCAGTTTGCTAAGTCGACGCAGGCTATGTCCTGCTACGCATTGATCTACCCCTCCCTCGTGCTTCTTGGCACCGGCTGGTTGTTCGGCGGGCTTGAACCATACAGCGCGGACGGGCACACTCTGCACCTTTGGCATCTGGACGAATCGAAACCTCCATTTGTCGATGAAGGGAATTCTCCCTCCCCGCTTTTAGGCCTTCTCAACGGAGCCAAAGCCGGCCAGCAAGCACTCCCAACCCTGGGCCGAGCGATATCATTTCACAATAATGTGGGCGGAATTCCGGGAACATGGACCCTTCAGGGAGCAGCCCTCACAGCAGCAGCAGCCCTCTCAAACGGGCCTGCCGATCGAGCACCTGCATCGCTGATTCATCGAGGTGAAAACGGAGCCTTCACATATGAAGCACTGATCAAACTCGATCTCCCTCCAGCAGAAGCCGAAGTCATAGCCCTTACCATCATCTCGATGGACGGTGAAGACGAGGAACGTATTTTCAACTTCCGAATCGAAAGACAAGGCTTCCTTGCGTTTACCCCCCTCAACGACGGCGGAGCCAGTGGTGGTGCCATCGCGACAATTCCCAGATCCGGGCTTCATGCCATCAATACGGCCGACTGGTTTCATGTCGCAGTCACATACAATGGAGAAGAGGACACTCCAAACAACCTTCGTCTCTATTGGACTAAAATTTCTCCGGAAAGCACGAGCGCAAACCTGATCGGAACCGGCATCCTCTCTCACGATTTTGAAAAGAACCGGCGTGGCGATTTCGTCATTGGGAATGAAGGAAGAACATCTCTCCCGGTGAATGCCGAGGCCGAGCCTTTCCCCGGACGGATTGACGAAGTTCGCATTAGTTCGATTGCACGGCACCCGACCGATTTTTTATTCGTTCCCGCCAACCAACGTCTTTCTCCAAATGAAGCGAAGGCGGCCGGAGGCGCTTCTCCCCAGATCGGACCACTCAAACTCGATCTCGTTCAGATTCTGGTGGATGGCGAGCCCATCACGCCCGCCCCTACAGCGAAAGATTCTATCGTCCTCTCTTCCGGTTTGCATCGGCTCGACTTCGACTTGCGGTTCTCGCCAGAGCAAATTGACTATCCTGTCAAGTTACGCACCCAGCTCGACGGAATGGATGCGACCTGGCGAAGCGCCCCACTTGGAATGAGCCTCTTTTTCGAAGTTCTGGACACCGAAAGCCGCATCATCTCCCAAGCCCGGTCTGTGGCGAGCGGTAGTAGTATGGGCTGGACAAACCAGCCCGAGGAATCTGATTTCACGCCACGTTCAGAACCCTTATTCATCCCCAAGGAAGCAGCCACCCTCCGAATCACCCTTGATTCCGGCTCGCCCGACACGACCGGAAGCTTCGTCATCGACGACCTGAAGATCCTGCTTCCTGATGAAACGCAGCAGTCACTTTGGCCAAACTCCGATTTCGCCCAAGGCATTAATCTCAGCTCGGTAGCAGGAGTTCCGGCAGGCTGGACCCGTGGCGGCAGCGACCCAGCCATCGCACAAGTAGCCTTCCCCGAGCGCAAACAATCCCTGGCAGTCGTTGACCGAGACCAAAGGCACTCAGGCAATTGGTCAGCCACAATCCCGCTCGACCCCGCGTTGCATTCAGGCAAGACCCTGGCGACCCGGTGGAATGAGATCTACAACGTAAACCCCGGCAATTTGCACCGGGCGAGCTACGTGAACGTGCCTGCCGGCAGTTACAACTTTCGAGCAGTCTGGCTCAGCGACAACGGCACCGTCAGCAGCGGTGGCGTCGAAATGCCCATCGAAGTGCTCCTACCGGTCTGGGGACGCCCCTGGTTCTGGCCTCTGATCGCAGCAGCAACGGTCGCGCTGGTCTCCCTGGTCATCATTCGCGAAGCCCGCCGGATCAATCGACGCAAACTCCGCCAAATGTGGATGCAAAATACTCTCGAGCGCGACCGGACCCGGATCGCCCGGGACATGCACGACGATCTCGGCACCCGTGTCTCGGTTCTCAATATCAATGCCTCGTTGATTCAACACGAAATCACCCGTGATCCTGAAAAGGCAAAACGTCACCTTAAGAAACTCGATACCTCGACTCGCGAGCTCGTGGTTGCAATGAATGACCTAGTCTGGGCCGTCGACCCAAGCCACGATTCGCTCGACCATCTCGCCACCCATCTGACCCAGCTCACCGAGGACCTTTTCGGAGACGGCTCCATCCGCTATCATCTCGAGATTCCCCCTAACCTACCGGAGCACCAACTGGGGTCAGACTTCCGGCACCACATCGCCTTGGCCGTTAAGGAATCACTCAACAACGTTCTTAAGCACGCTGGCCCCTGTGAAGTTCACCTCACCATGGCATGCCGCAATTCAACTTTGGAAATTGAAATAAAGGATGACGGATTCGGCTTTGAACCGGACAAAGTCAGAAAAACAAGCCATGGTCTGCGAAATCTGGCCGGGCGCCTTGAGGCCCTCGGTGGAACTTTCGAGATCTCATCTTCCCTCGGGACGGGAACTCACATACGATTTGCATGTCAAATTTCGCATAATTCAACACCATTGATCGTTCCATGATTCCTTCTCCAAATACCGTGGCTTTAGTCGAAGACGACACCACCTTGCGCGAGGCCCTTGGTGAGCTCATTGCCTCTACAGAGGATTGGAAATTGGCCGGAGCATTCCCCGATGCTGAATCCGCTCTCGAAGCCATTCCCACAAACCCACCCCAGATGGTGCTAATGGACATCCAACTCCCGGCAATGTCAGGGATCGAATGCGTCGCCCGCCTCAGGGAGCTATGCCCGGAAACCCTCATCCTCATGGTAACGGTCTACGACACCAATGATCGCATTTTTGAGGCCCTGGCCGCGGGCGCCTCCGGCTACCTGCTCAAACATGAAGCACCAACCAAGCTTCTTGACTCGCTTCACGAGCTTTTGACCGGTGGTTCGCCGATGTCCGGAGCCATCGCCCGCAAGGTCGTACAACATTTCCAAAAAAGTGATTCGCCCAAGGATACCAATTTGAACCTCACTCCCCGGGAGACCGAAATCCTCGCACTCCTCTCAAAAGGACGTCTCTACAAGGAAATCAGCTCAGACTGTGGCATTGGCCTCGACACCGTCCGCACTCACCTGCGAAATATCTACAAAAAACTTCAAGTTCGCACCCGAACTGAAGCAGTCGTTAAGTATCTCGGGAACAAATAGCCCACCCTCCCCCTTTTGGGTGAGAAAGACGGGAATGGCTTGCCTACCTGCTACTTAGAATTGTTAGTTCCCACAACGACACGCATTTCCCGGAAGAAAAGCGCCTCGAAATAACCCTATTAACTGGAAAACATTATGAAATTAAAACTCAATTGGGCAGCTTTCGCCCTCCTCACCGGACCTCTCTCCGCAGCTACCCTCGTTGATGACTTCACATCGGGGCTCGGCAACTGGACTCCCACGGTCATCCTCGATGCCAATGGCGGGGGCAGCAACACCTTTGCCTTTGAGGTGAATGGCTCCGACCAGCTTGAAATCAACACTAGCTCCTACGAAGGTATTGAGCAGTATGCCTTTACCTACGGAGGTGCAGCTCTGGCGGTCGGCGAAGAAGCTCAGGTCGATATCAGCGGCGTTCCAATTTCCGGTAATCGCAATCTTGGCCTTTATGTGGGAGGCACCGCTCCGACCGCCGGAGTTCGCCAAGACTACATTACTGTTTACGCGGGCGGTAACAACAACCTCGCAACCCGTGGTTTTGACGGCACCACTGAGTATAACAACCCACAATCAAGCGGCGCAGGAGCACAAACTTTGTTCATCGCCCGAACAGACGAAAACACCTTTGACGTGGGCTACTATATCGGCGACGAACGCACTGTGTTCTCGACCCGCAATCCAGGCACCGCAAACACAGCTGATTTCGTAGGAATCTATGCAGACGTTCGCGAAGCCGGAACCGTTGGAGCCATTGACTCCTTCCGTATCGTTTCCCAGGTTCCCGAGCCATCGACCGCCCTCCTCGGCGCACTCGCGGCTCTCGGCCTGCTGCGTCGTCGCCGCGCTTAATCATCTATTTTCGAAAAGACGATATGATGGACCTGAAATCATCATCCGCTCTGATCGGGGTTCTCGCACTGACGGGCAGCCCCCTCTCTGCGGGGCTCGTTTTAGACGACTTTAGCGGGGGATTGGATGCCTGGACCGCCACCGTTATTCTTGACGTTAATGGAGGCGCGAGCAACACCTCAGCGTTCCAGGTCAATGACTCGAATCAACTGGAGGTGAACACGACCGTCTATGATGGCATCGAGCAGTTCGCCTTCATTCGCTCGGGTGCAACACTGGACGTCGGTGAAGAGGCCCAACTCGATATGGGGATTCCGATTTCAGGAAACCGAAACCTTGGCCTCTATGTGGGTAATTCCGAACCAACAGCCGGGACCCGCGAGAACTACATTACGATGTATGCCGAGAGTACGACTAGCCGGGTTTCTTCACGTGGCTTTGACGGAGCGACTGAATACAACAATCCAAACTTGGATGGCTTCGATGCACTGACGCTGTTCATCGCGAGGCCGACCGAGGATACCTTCGAGGCTGGGTACTACAGCGAGACCGAGCGAATCATCGTAACGACACGCACTCCCTTCGTTGCAAACGCGGCTCAATCCGTAGGTATCTATGCTGACATTCGCTCCGAAGGCATTCTTGGGGCTATTGACACCTTCCGGATTATTGACCCCTTGGCTCCTCCGGGAGACACCGAGATCGTAATCACGGGGTTCGCAAAAAGTAACGCCGGACAGTATGTCATCACCTTCACCGGCCCTGGGAACCAGACCTTCCTAGTGAAAAAATCCTCCAATTTACAGGATGACTTCACCACTGTTGCTGAAACAGAGGCAGAGGTTATCACCGATGCGGAGGGTAACGGGCAGGCCATTCTGACGATTCCCGAAGAAGGATTGCCCGGTGAGTTTTACCGGGTCGAAAGCAGCCCTTAATTCGAGATCTGCTCTAGAAAATTTCAAAGGCCCGCCATAATCTGGCGGGCCTTTTTATTTTGGCAGACTTTCAGCAAACAGGAGCTGATTTCACAACCAAGCATGGCGAA
>JBDNAG010000078.1:0-4756 GCA_039768565.1 Akkermansiaceae bacterium
AAGCCCAACATCGTCTTTATCTTCACCGATGACCACCGTGCTGATGCTCTCGGCTGTGCCGGAAACCCTCACCTCAAAACTCCCAACCTAGACCGTATCGCCACTCAAGGCACACGTTTCGAAAACGCCTTCGTTACCCTCTCCGTCTGCTCTCCGAGCCGCGCCGTCGCCCTCACCGGACGCTACAACAGTGCCAACGGTGTCACCGCGATTGGCAAGGGCCGCATGAACGAAGGCGAGGTCACCTTCCCTCAACTCCTCCAGCACGCGGGCTACCGCACTGCCGTCACCGGCAAATGGCATCTCGGCGATTCCCCCAAACAATGTGGCTTCGATTTCTCTTCCACCTGCTATTCAAATGGCACTTGGTATGGTCGCCAGTTCACCCGCGAAGACGGCACCAAAATTAAAGCTGAAAATTTCGTTGATCAATTCTCCGCCGATGAGGCCGTCCGTTTCCTCCGCCAATCCTCGGACAAGCCCTTCGCCCTCTGGCTCTGCACCCAGGTTCCACACATGGATCACCGCCACACTTGGCCAGCTAAGAAAGAATTCCTCGCTTCAAAGAAGATCGAGAACATGCCTCTTCCCAATTCCTGGAACGATGGCCTCAATGGAAAAGCTCCCTACCTCGCCAAATCCCGCAGCCGGACCAAAGCCCTTGCCTACGGCTACGACAAAGCCGAAGCCATCCAAGCTCACACTCGCGACTACTACGCCTCCGTCGAGCAGATGGACCAAACTCTTGGCACCGTTCTCGATGAACTCGACCGACTCGGCGTCCGCGACAATACCTGGATCATCATGCAAGGAGACAACGGTTGGCTTCTCGGCGAGCACGGCCTCACCAGTAAAGTCCTCGCATACGAAGACTCCATTCGCGTCCCCCTCATTATCGCCCCGCCTGGAGGCAGTTCAAAAACCAACCAAGACTTCGCCCTCGGCATCGATATCGCCCCCACCATTCTCGACATCGCCGGACTCCCAACCCCGTCCTTCATGCACGGTCGAAGCCTCCTCCCCCTCGTCGAAGGAAATACACCTTCCGACTGGCGCACCAAATTTGTTTACGAGGCTCCCCAATCCCAACTCGGCTCTGAACCACTCTGGGCCATCCGCACTCACGATGAAAAATACATCGAGTATCCCGGACTCTCCTTTGAGGAAGTCTACGACCTCAAAAACGACCCCGCTGAGCGAAAGAACATTTCCCCCTCCCCAGAGTCAAAATCCTACCACCAAACGATCACCACCCACCGGGCCCAAGTCATCACCACAAAGGTCGCAACCGCGAAGCCAACGAAGAAGCCATCCTTCTCCGGCATCTACCCTCACCTTTCTTTCTTCAATGACGAAAACGAATGCGGAACCGGAGCCGTCGTTCCCTTCGCCGATCGACTCTGGGCCGTCACTTACGCCCCTCACGCGCCCACCGGATCGACCGATAAACTCTACGAAATCGGCAAAGACCTCAACATGGTCATCCGCGAAGAATCCATCGGAGGCACTCCAGCCAACCGCATGATCCACCGCGAGTCCAACCAGCTCTTCATTGGGCCCTACGCCATCGATCAAAACCGCAAGGTTCGCGCCATTCCCTTCTCCAAGATGTTCGGCCGCCCCACCGGTAATGCCCGTCACCTCACCGACCCCGCCAACAAAATCTACTACGCCTCCATGGAAGAAGGCATTTACGAAGTCGACGTAAACACGCTCGACGTCAAAACCCTCTTCTTCGACGAAGCTAAAAAAGGCTCGCCAAAAACTGGCCTCCACGGCTACCACGGAAAAGGATTCTACTCCGGACAAGGCCGCATCATCTACTCCAATAACGGCCAACGAGGAAAGGATGCCAAGACAAACCCCTTTACCAAATCCGGCGTCCTCGCGCAGTGGGATGGCAAAGCTAAAAACTTCGAAACCGTCCTTGAAAAACAATTCACCGAAGTCACCGGGCCCAACGGAATTTACGGCTCAGAAAACCCCGCCACAGACGCAATCTGGGCCAACGGCTGGGACGCCCGCTCCCTCATTCTCATGTGCCTTCACGAAGGCGAGTGGCACCGCTACCGCCTCCCCAAAGCGAGCCACAGCTACGATGGCGCCCACGGCTGGAACACCGAATGGCCCCGCATCCGCGAAATCGGCGAAGGCGATAACTTCCTCATGACCATGCACGGCATGTTCTGGAACTTCCCCAAAACCTTCACTCCCAAAACCTCCGCAGGCATCTCTCCCCGCTCAACCTACCTCAAGGTCATAGGCGACTTCGCCCGCTGGGGCGACCACGTCGTCATGGGCTGCGATGATACCGCCCACGCCGAGTTCCTCAACAAACGGAAAGCCAAAGGCCACGTCGCCGCCCCTCAATCTCAGTCCAACCTCTGGTTCGTCAAACCCGACCAACTCGACCACTTCGGCCCCGTCATCGGACGCGGTTCCGTTTGGCTCAACGACAAGATCGAAGCCAACACCGCCTCCGATCCCTACCTCTTCTCCGGCTTCCAAAGCCGCGCCGCCCACCTCTTCGCCAGCGCCCCCACCACCTTCACTTTCGAGGTCGACCTCAAAGGCGACAACAACTGGACCAAATTCTCCGAAGTCAAAGTCGACGGCTACCACTGGCACGCCTTCCCCGCCGATTCCCAAGGAACCTGGATTCGCGTCACCAGCTCCGCCTCATTAGAAAAAGCCTCCGCCTGGTTCACCTACGCCAACCCCGACACCCGCGAACTTGGCAAGAACCACTCCAAGTTCGACGGCCTCGCCAAAGCTTCTGACAAAAACACCACCAGCGGCATCGTCCGTGCTCGTGACAAAAACAAACGCGATCTCCACTTCGCCTCCGAAAAAGGCCTCTACCAACTCAATCCCGACATGACCCTCGTCAAAGTCGACGACGCAAACGCCGAATCATGGCTCAAAAAGAACGCCGCCATTCCAAAGCACAAAGGCATCCTCGAAGTCGATAAAGCCTCCGTCATCTACATCGACGACACCGGGCGCCGCTTTCGCCTCCCCAAAGGCCACTCCGACCTCGACAACGAAACCGGCCGCATCTCGCGCGAAGTCGCCACCGAGCGCGACCTCTTCAACGCCCACGGCACCTTCTACGAACTCCCCGCCAACAACGCCCTCGGATTCCCCCGCGTCCGTCCCGTCGCCACCCACAACCTCCGTATCCAAGACTTCTGCAGCTACCGCGGCCTCCTCATCCTCTCCGGCGTCTCAAACAACGCGCCCAAGGACAATCACCACCTCATACACTCAACCGACGGAAAAACCGCCCTTTGGGCCGGAGCCGTCGACGACCTCTGGAAGCTCGGCAAACCCGTCGGCCAGGGTGGCCCTTGGCTCGACACAAAGGTCAAAGCCAAATCCCCCTCCGATCCATTCCTCATGACCGGCTACGACAACAAAACCCTCACTCTCAGGTCGTCCACACCCACAAAAATCACGATCGAAGTCGATATCACCGGAAACGGTGACTGGAAAACTTATCAGACACTTGATCTAAAAGAAGAATTCACCCATCAATTCCCGGCAAATTTCCAAGCCTACTGGATTCGCTTCATCAGCAGAAACGACACAACCGCAACCGCACAATTGGTCTACCGATAGAGGGATCCACAAAAGCTCACCAGATTCAAACCAGTCCGTTGGTAATTAACCCGGGTCTAAAAATGCTTCCTCAGAAGTTCCAGACTCTTCGGCACTGCTGTCATTGGATCCTCTTTCCCCTCGAACTCCAGCGAAACATAGCCTTTGTAGTTCACCTTTTTCATGATCTTGCCGATTCTCTCGTAGTCCAGATCGAGGGTATACCATCTCCCTTTTCCAAAGTAAGTCTTGGCCTGCAGCAACACGGTATGTGGAGCCAGCTTCTCAAGCCGTGCATAGGGGTCCTCCAAAAAATTCCCGGTATCCAGAGTCACCTGCAACCATGGTGACTTCACCGCATCGACCACTTTCATGACACCCTCGGGCGTCAATCCAAGTCCCCAATGGTTTTCCAATCCCAGGACCACTCCGCACTTCTCGGCATAAGGCACCAGTTGCTTCATCGATTTAATCACCCATTCAAACCCCTCCTCTTCGGTGTGCCCTTCCAACACCGGCTCGATTCCCCGGTTGGCCATGAGAGCGTCGAAGCTTCCACTCGTACCCCATCCCCCGGTATTAATTCTCAACGTCGGAATCCCCAGAGCATACGCCTGTTCGATATATGCGATGGTTTGTTCCACATTCCGACGCCTCACCCTCTCACTGGGATCGACAAAATCCTGATGGGTCGAAAACCCCATTAAGTCCACACCCGCCATGAAGGCTTGTCGTTTGATTTTTTGGAGCATTGGTGGAGAAAAATCCTCCATCTGGATTTGCAGAATCTCGACTCCGTCAAACCCCATTTTTGCAGCCAGATCGATACACTTTCCGATATCCCTTAACTCGTCCCGCTGAAATCCCCAGAAGCTGTATGTTGAAACCCCGATTGGGTTCCCACCTCCTTCTCCCCGTCCCAGCCCGGTCAGACAGGCAGCAGAAGACAAAGCAAGAGACGATAACAATTCGCGGCGTGAGTGATCCTTCATCCGCGCACCTTAGCTATTTTCACACCGATGCGAGACTTTGATCTCCACAAAGATGAATTTGTCTGACACCCGTCCTCCATTCCACCTAATATGGGACTCCCCCTGGTGACCCTAAATCCCGATCGAAAACACCCCTAATTAGCCGCAAAACTAAAGAAGAATCC
>JBDNAG010000079.1:0-32037 GCA_039768565.1 Akkermansiaceae bacterium
TCGCCCGAGGATCGAGAGTCTACCAGGTCCAATCGATTAACAACAAGTCGTTGCGAATCCAAATTAAACGCCTCAGTCCAAAAGATCTGATTCGCACTTCCCTTGGTTACCGTCACTACACGGGCGACGGCCCAAATTCCGAGCGATTTAAAAAGCGCATCCCTATCCCCTTCGAACTCATCACCGGAAAAGTCGTCGCTGACGAAGTCATTGAAATCGATGCCGAGATGGACACCACCCATACCCACTCTCTCAACTGGAGCAAATATCTTCCGAAGAAGCAAATCGGCGGCTCCTTCTTCGTCTCGGTTACCGGAAATGCCACCGAGCACCCCGATCTCAAAAAAGCCAGCAGCAAGATTGCCCAGTCCCTCGTCCAGCTCACAGACATCGGACTCGCCTGGAAGCTGACTGATGATAACGCCTTCCTCTACGCCTACTCCTGCGAAACCGGCAAGGCCCTCCCTGGTGTCGACTTCGCTCTGTTCGGTGAAGATGCCGCTCCATTCGAAAAAACGGTGACCGATGCCTACGGCACCGCAAATTTCCCTCGCAATGACGAACACCGTCTGCTCCGAGCTCGCCACAAGGGTGACCTACTCATCCTCCCATTCGACAACTCACTTTCCACCGTCTCAATGTGGCGCTTCCCCATCAATTTCGACTGGGGCAACTCCCCGTCCGACAAGCGCATCGTCGAACTCTTCACCGATCGCAACCTCTATCGTCCCGGCGAAACGGTCCACCTCAAAGGCATCGTCCGAAACTACAAGAAGGACGACCTCCACCTCCCGATGTCGATCAACCCCAAGATCGTTCTCATGGATCCCATGCGCCGCGTCGTAATTGAAAAAGATCTTACTTTGTCCACCTCGGGATCCTTTGACTTCACTCACTCGCTTCCCGACACCACTGTCGGCAACTACTACTTTCGACTTACTTGGCCCGATGAACTCGAAGCCGCAGAAGAGATGGCAGACTACTGGGCCAAGCGCGCCGCGAAGAAATCAGCTTCGTTCTCACACTACTTCTCGGTTCAGGAATTCAAGCGTAATACCTTTGAGGTCAAATCATCTCTCACCGGAGAACTTGCCTACAAATTAAGCGCTAAATACTTTCAGGGCACCCCTGTTGCCAAGGGAAAGGTTCGCTGGTTCTTCCGAACCGATCCCACCGGCTTCTACCCTGCTGACTACCGTGATTTCCTCTTCGGCAATCATCGTGGTTATGACCCCGACTACTGGAATCACTACTTCGGCTACACAGATGACGGTAGTAGTCTCAAAAGACAGGGTAAACACGCCGAAAATAGCGAGACCGAACTCGACGAAGATGGCAGGCTGGCCATCGATTTCGAAATACCGGAACTCAAATTCCCTACTCCGCGCAGCGCGGTCGTGGTAGCCGAAGTCATGGATGCCAACAGCCAGACTCTCTCCTCCAGCGCTGGCACTACCCTTCACTCATCTGACTTCTACCTTGGAATTCTCCGACAAGATCAAATCACAAGAGTTGGGAAAGAAATCCCCTTCAAGGTCGTCGCCGTCACCCAGAATGGCAAACTTCACGGCAAACCCGTCACCGCCACCCTCACTGTCGAACGCGAGGTCAACAAACAGATCAAGTCCAAGGCTCCCAATGGTCGTATCATTGTCAAAAATGAATCCTCTATCGTCCCCGTCACCACCCGCGAGATCATTCTTACAAACGGAAAACTAGACTATCCCTTCACTCCCATGGAGTCTGGAAAGCACTTCTTCACTCTTACTTCAAAGGATGCCTCCAGCCGTCCGATTAAAACCCTCATCACCCGTCAGATTTACGGCACAGACGAATACCCTTGGGCCTACGAAGCCGGCATGCGCATCAAGCTTGTTCCGGAAAAGCGCCGCTACCAACCCGGTGATACTGCCCGTATCCTCGTACTCTCACCCATCGAAGGCGAGGCCCTCATCACCGTCGAGCATCAGGAAGTCTCTCGCAAGTTCCGCAAGCAACTGACTCTCGATAATCCCATCATCGAAATCCCGCTCAACCAAGACGATGCTCCAAACGCCTTCGTCTCCGTCCTCATCATCAAAGGCTCTGCCGACTCAAAGCGTAAAGACCCCGAGCCCCAACTCCGCCTCGGATATTGCGAGCTCACGATCGACCCTGCAAAATCACGACTCAAAGTAGACCTCGCGACCGCCCAAAGCGAAACCCGTCCCGGCGATATGATCGAAGTCTCCGGCACCGTATCCGACCACAAGGGCAAGCCCGTGCCAGCCGCTGAAGTCACCTTGTATGCCGTCGACGAGGGCACCCTCGCTGTCATGGGTTACACCAACCCTGATCCGCTCACCACCTTCCACCAGCCCCGCCTAATGAGCCTCAAAAACGGGACTTCTCTAACCAACTTCATTCCCGAATCCCTCGACGCCCGCGAATTTGGCAACAAAGGATTCATCATCGGAGGTGGAGAAGCCGACGCCTTTGCATCAGCCGATGGCGGCGCGGAAGAAGAGAAAAAAGCACGCTCTAACTTCAACCCCACCGCAACCTGGATGCCCGCTCTTGTCACAGGAAGCGATGGCTCCTTCTCCGCCCGATTTAAAGCTCCCGACACCCTAACCCGCTACCGTCTCATCGCAGTGGCCGCCCATGGCTCCTCCAAATTTGGCAACGGCCTCGGCGAAGCCGTCGTCAACAAACCCTTCATGCTTGAGCCCTCTCCCCCTGCCTTTGCGCATGAAGGTGATTTCATCAAGACCAAAGCACTACTTCAAAACACCAGCAAAACCGCTGGCACCTGGAAAGTCATGCTCAAACTCGACTCGACGACGACCGCAAACAAAACGCTCATGACGGAAGTCGATGTCCCTTCCAACGGTCAGGCCACGGTCGAATTCGGAGTCACGTTTGCCAACACCGGCACTGCCAAGTGGCAGTGGTCTGCCGAACCCGTAGCGCTTTCCAACCGCAACCTCCCTCCCGAGCTCAAGCTAAACCTCTCTGACTCCGTCGAGTCCACTTTCGAAGTCCGCTACCCCATGCCACTTCTCCGCGAAGTCCAATTCGTGAGCTTCAATGATCCCGCCAAAAAATTCGACCTCCTTGAAGGCTTCTCCGAAGAACTCGTCGCTGGCCGCGGTCATATCGAAGTCGAATTCGCCCGCTCCCGTCTTCTCGAAGCAGGCGGAGCGATCGATTACCTCCTCCGCTACCCATACGGTTGTGCCGAGCAAACTACCTCGTCGACCATTCCGTGGATCGCAGCAAAGAACCTTCGTCACCTCGCCCCGGGATTTCAAAAGAAATCGATGGCCCAGATCGACAAAGCGATCCAGGCAGGAGCCGACCGACTTCTCAGCATGCAAACATCGGACGGTGGCATTGGCTACTGGATTGGTGACAGCTCGTCATCAGACTGGGCCACATCCTATGCCGGGCTCGGATTAATTCTCTGCAAAGAAGCAGGAGCCGATGTACCCGAATCCTCACTGGATAAACTCGCAGGTTATCTTTCCTCCAAGCTCCGCGGTCTCTCCACTATCAAGAGCGGTTATGCTTACGAAAACTATGCGCGCGGGCTTTACGTCCTAGCACGACTTGGAAAGGCCGAAAATGCTTACCACTCCAAACTTCTCGAAAAAGCAGACCAACTACCCGGATCCGCTCGCGCCTTCCTCGCTCTCGCCATGCACACAGCCAAGCAAGAGGGAGCTGCTCAGGTTCTCAGCATCGAGGGCAGGCAAGCAGACGACAACGGCTACTGGATGGCCCATCGTAATTCCAACGCCATGGCGCTCTTCGCCTGGTCTACCATCAGTCCAAACTCAAAAGGCTGCGAAGACAACCTCGAACAACTCCTCGAAAAACGCTCCCCACGAGGTCACTGGCTTACCACTTGGGCCAACGCATGGTCACTCCTCGCCATGGGAGCCTATGCTCAAGCTCATGAAATTTCGCAAAACGACATTGAGCTCATGGTCGAAACAAGCGAAGGCACAAAGAGAATCGTGATCCCCAAGGGCAAGCCTTCCCACACTATCAAACTCTCTCTAGAAGGCGGCTTCAAACTCCTCGCTTCCTCAACTGAGCAGGCCTACGTTTATAGTGCGATCGCGGCCAAGCCCAAGATCGCGCCTGTCCAACCCATCTCCAAAAGCGGTCTGTCCGTCATCCGAAATTACGAGCGAATCAAATCCGACGGTTCCACCGAGAAGTTGGAGAATCCCAAGATCGGCGACCTAGTCAAAGTTACCCTGACTGTCTCCCTGCCGGATAAGTCCATGCGTTATCTCGCCATCGATGACCCTCTCCCTTCATCATTTCAGGCTGTTAATACCGATTTTGGCAGTCAGGCCGGGCGCGTCAAAAATGAACGCAATTGGCGCGTCTCGCATAAGGAAGTCCGCCTCGACCGCGTCCTCTTCTTTGTCGATAACCCGCGCCGCTCCAGCAACGTCACCATGAGCTACCATGCTCGCGTGACCCACGATGGGGAAAACTTCGTTCCCTCAACCAAGGTCGAGGAAATGTATGATCCCTCCAGTTTCGCTTTAGGAGCCACCCAGAACCTCAGCGTCAGATAAGGCAGGCGATATTCCTCCATCGCTCAACGAAACGCAGATAATCGACTTCCACTCCGAAATTCAGCATTGGACGCCTGACATTCTCCAGTCATCATTCCCTCATGAAAACACTTGCGGCATTCTTACTCACGGCGTCGATCCTCTCCGCCGCTCCCGAGATCAAAATCACCCAGACTTTCAAGAAACAGAAGATTAAACTCCCCATCGCTCTTGCCATTCCTCCCGATGGCAGCGACCGGCTTTTCCTAGTTCAGCAATTCGGGAAAATTACCATCCTCCCAAAGGATCGTGACTCGGACAAAGAGATCACTTTTCTCGATGTCACCGACCGACCGCTCATCAAGCAACAGTTCGAGGAAGGGCTTCTCGGTCTCGCCTTCCATCCCAAGTTTGCCCAAAATCGCAAATTCTACATCTACTATTCGCTTCAAGATCCCAAGCACACCCGCGTCAGCGAAATGCAAACCTTCACCGATGATCCTGACAAAGCCGACATCTCCACCGAGCGCGTGCTCCTTGAATTTCCACAACCTTTTTGGAATCACAATTCCGGCAACATTCTCTTTGGCCCCGATGGATTTCTCTATATTTCCATTGGTGATGGCGGAAAGGCAAACGATCCCCAGCGATTCTCTCAAAACACCTTCGTTCACAACGGTAAGATCCTCCGTATCGACGTAGACACCCGCGCAGGCCGCCGACCATACGGTCTCCCCGATGACAACCCCTTCCTCAACAAACCCGGCCACCTCCCCGAAATTTTTGCACTCGGTCTTCGTAACCCCTGGGGCCTCACCTTCCACCCGGACACCAACGAACTCTGGGCTGCCGACGTCGGCCAGAATGCCTGGGAGGAAATCAACATTATCACCAAGGGAGGAAACTACGGATGGTCTTATCGCGAAGCCACCCACTCGGCAAATGCGCGCACCGACGCCCCACCCAAGGGAGCCAAATTCATCGACCCAATCCACGAATATGATCGTAGCAGCGGGCTATCCATAACAGGAGGCATCCACTACCGGGGTAAGGCCAACCCTGAACTCAATGGCAAATACATCTATGGCGACTTTGTTCACGGAAACATCTGGGCCCTCGATTTTGAGAACGGCAAGAAGAGTGGAAACACCAAAATCTTCAAACGTACCAAGGGAACCATCAAACCAACCGCCTTCGTCGAAGATGCTGAAGGCGAACTCCTCATTCTTTCCCACGATCACAAAATTTACACCATCTCACCGAAGAAATAACGCGAGCCAACGCTTTCGCCTCAGCTTTCGGTGGTTGGCTTAACCACATGAAATGATCCTGCCCCCGTCAGCTCCGCGATTCCTCGCTCTCCTTCTACTACTCCCGGTTCTTCCGCTCCTCGGACCGCTTCCGGAGAAGCTGCAAAACCCACCCACCGCACACGGAATTCTTCTCGACCGACATGGGCAGGAACTGACCCACTTTCCACGCGAAGACTACTTTCGCCACCAACCAGCCTCGCTGGAAGACATCCCCGGGCACCTCGTTAAGGCGACTCTGGCAGCCGAAGACAAACGCTTCTTCGAACACCCTGGAATCGACTATCTGGCGTCCGTTCGAGCCTTATACGAAAATGCCCGTTCCAGTCGCATCACCTCGGGCGCCTCGACCATCACCCAACAACTCATTAAAATCTCCACGCCTCAGGAAACTCGGACCTTGGGCAAAAAACTCTCCGAGATGGCTCTGGCACGGCGTATCGAAACCCGTTGGAGCAAGGACCAAATCCTGACCGCCTACTTGAATCGGCTCGACTACGGCTCACATCGGCAGGGCTGTGCCGAAGCAGCCAGATTCTTCTTCAAGAAACCTCTCGCCGATCTTTCTCTCGCCGAATCAGCCCTCCTCGCCGGACTGCCCCAGGCACCATCCCGGCTCAATCCACTCCGCAATCCACAAGCAGCTCTTGAACGTCGCAATTGGATTCTTGACCGGCTTGCCTCACAATTTTTTTACTCGGCTCCGGAAATCGAACTCGCTAAATCCGAGCCCCTGCAGCTCGCGACCCCCGGGACAGAGAACCCAATCCCTCATCTGACGAACCACTTCAACGAGGGCGCCAAACTGAGTATCGACAGTGATCTTCAGCGAAAGACACATGACATTCTTGAAGACGAGCTTTCCAAGCTGGACAAAAAAAATGTGCAGCACGGTGCGATCGTCATTATCGAAAACGCCACCGGAGAGATCCTTGCTTTTCACGGCTCTTCTGATTTCGGAAGTCCCAACAGCGGCCAGATCAACGGAGCTCTCGCTCTCCGCTCCGCAGGCTCCACTCTCAAGCCCTTCACTTACGCACTCGCCTTTCAAAACCAGGGCCTCTACCCCGGCACCATCATCGCCGATGTTCCCACTGACTATCAAACCGAGGAAGGACTCGACGCTCCAAAGAATTACGACCGCCGGCACCATGGCCCCGTCTCCATCCGCCACGCCCTCGGATGCTCGCTCAACGTTTCCGCGATGCGGATGCTCAACCAACTCGGCGGCCCAGAGCCTCTTCACACCCTCCTCAACGAACTTGACCTCAAACTCTCGCGTGAGGCTGCCGAATACGGTCTTGGTCTCACCATCGGCAATGCCGAGGTCTCACTTCTTTCTCTCACCAACGCCTATGCAACCCTCGCGAGACTTGGCGAACACTTCCCACCATCCCTAATCCACGAAACGAAAGCCAGCACCACCTATCCCCTCACCAGAGAAGCCTGTTTCCTGATTGCAGATATTCTCTCCGACAATCAGGCCCGAGCCGAAGCTTTTGGCAATGATTCCATTCTCCGACTCCCCTTTCCCTGCGCCGTCAAAACAGGAACCTCGTCGGACTTTCGTGACAACTGGTGTGTTGGATTCACCGCCGATTTCACCGTCGGAGTCTGGGTTGGAAACTTCGACAATACCCCCATGGCAGGAATCTCCGGAGTCACCGGAGCCGGGCCTATCTTTCACCGGGCCATGTTAGCATTACATCAGGATACCCGCCCTGCTTTTCCCTCTCCGCCAAATTCCCTCACCAGCATCACGGTCGATGAAAGGACTGGACATCATTTCCCCCTCTCTCCGAGCGAAGGAACACCCTACCAAAAATTGGAATTCTGTCCCAAAGAACAACTCCCATTGCCGGTTTCGAATCAAGATTATCACCCCGATAAGCGGGCTCTCCTCTCACTCGCTTATGCCAACTGGTATCAATCGGATGATAATGTCAAAAGCCACGCCTTCGCCCTCTCGGACTCACGCCCGGTTGCCACTCTAAACCTTAAATTTCTGACGCCCCTTCCTGGCGCCACCTATTATTTGGACCCCGAGCTTCCCGGCACCACAGATCAACTCAAGCTGATCGCAAACCTCCCGGAAGTCACTTGGACATCCGACACTCTCAGTATCGCCGGAGGACAAGCAACTCTTACTCCGGGCACCCACCGGCTTCAACTCACTCATCCTGAGACCAAGCAAACGATCTCATGTGAGTTCAAAGTAGAGGAACTCTAGCCCTCCTACCTTTCCTTGCGCTTCTGATAGTCCTCTTTCGAAAGAAATGGCCGGACATGATGCGGTTCCAACTCAATCAGAGTTTCTTCCAACAATGGTGCGGGTTCCTTGGGAATCGAAGTCGCAAGTCTGGCTTTCACTGTAGCATGCTCAGGCTTCGCTGCCAGATTGCGCCATTCTTCCGGATCATTTTTAAGATCGTAAAGCTCTTCGGTCTCGTCGAGATAGCGGATGTATCGCCAACGCTCGGTCGACACCGCAAATTCGGTGATATCATAACTCGTTAGCGCAGGAAAATCCCACTCATCATCCGGCTTCTCTATCAAGGGCACCAGGCTACGGCCATCGAGTCCATCTCGCGGCGGCAACCCACAAAGCTCCAACAGAGTTGGGTAGATATCGATGAGAGAAGTCACCCGATCACAGCGTTGTCCCGCGCTGGTGCCTTTGGTGTCGCGAATGAACAAAGGACATCGGGCAACATTGTCCCACAGGGCAAATTTTCGCCAATGTTGCTTTTCTCCGAGCTGCCACCCGTGATCGGACCAGAGAACGACGATGGTGTTTTTCCCATGAGGACTTTCTTCAAGGGCATCGAGAAGACGCCCCAGCATGGCATCAGCATAAGACACCGAGGCCAGGTATCCTTGCACCGCTTGCTTCCATTGCCCTGCTGCCATGACGTGACCGTGATATCCGCCAGCCCGATCCGCGAGCTCCCGGGCTCTCTCACCCAGATCACCTCGATCGTTCTCAAGAACCTTGGGAAGCTTCAATGACTCCAGCGGATGAAGATCAAAATACTTCTGCGGAACATACCACGGCACGTGCGGACGATAGATTCCGCAGGCGAGAAAGAAGGGGCGCTCATGCTTCTGTTGCAATTGATTGATGATCCACGAAACACTGCGACCGTCGGCCGTGGCTTCGTCCTCCAGAGGAATAGGTGACCAATCAAAATCCCCATACATCCCGGGAAACTTGGGCATGTTCACCGTCTCACCGGGCTTTGGCTCAAAGGCGTCCGGCATCGGTTTTTCAAGCGAAGGAAAATAGTCATCCCAACCCTTTCGATCGATCTGGGTGTAATGAAATATCTTTCCGGCACCTGCCGAAAAATAGCCATTCTTCCGAAAGTAGCTACCGAGGGTCACCGCCTCCGGGATCGCTTTACGCCAATCCTGATAGTTGGTGTACATCCCGGTTGTCGACGGGTGCAGGCCGGTCATCGTCGCCGAGCGCGAAGGATTACAACCCGGCGAGGGACAATAGTTGCGGGCAAAGGTGACGGATTGCGCAGCCAATCGATTGAAGTTCGGAGTCTTGGCTTGCGGGTGACCACCGAGTGGCTCGATCCAATCATTCAGATCATCGACTGAAATGAATAAGACATTTGGTCGTGACGATTCCTCGGCACCTATATTTGAAGCACTTGCGATGCCGGCCAAAATGATGGTCTTTAAAATCTCTCTCATCGCAATTCAGGTTTTAGCTTTTCAGATGGCCCGGTTTCTTCGCCAAAAAGAGGACCGCGATTCTTTAAAATCTTCATACGCGCTTTGCCCTTTAAGAAAATTACATTTCCTTAACTGACCGAAGCTTATCGCGAGCCGCCGGAGCCTTTTCGATCTTGGCGATGGTTTCACGCAGCAAGGTCTTCCACTTGGAATCCTTCTGATAGTCCTCCTTGAGGCACTTGCGCAGCTTGGGAAGTGACACCTTGGCGTGTCCTCCGTATTTCAGCAACGACTGCGCAGCTGCCGGGAGTCTGGAATTACGCCCCCACGCATCACTAATGAGAAGAGCCGTCGCTGCTTCAAGGCCTTCGGCAGCCTCCAAGTGGGCGAGAACTTCGGTGCAGGAAGTCTGGAATTTATTGGCAAACATGACATTCCCTACCGGAACCTTCGTGCTTCCCTCTACCAACACGGGAAGCAAGGGCCGAAACTCGTTTGGCGGCAGATACTTGATTGCCATCGCGATGCGTGATGCCACAAGGGCATCTTGATCCTGCAGAAGTAGATTGATTGCCTTGAGAGTCGCTTTGCGATCAGAAGGAGCATTGAGTAATTCGCCCACTCCCTTTGCTCGCGAGTGAATCGGGAAATAGTTATCGGCAAAGGCCTGAGTCAGGACCGGCTTCGGCACGCCATGTCTCGCAATTTGCCCCGTGATGGCTTCAAAGCCTTTCTTTTTATCGAGTGAACCGAGGCGTTTGATCGCAGCGATTTGCACGACCAAGGCAGGGTCATTCAGGAGCTTGGCACAGGCTTTAAAATTAGTGCTAGACTCGATGGCAGACACCCTTTCCAGCGGGTTGGAGGAACCAAAATCACCTTCGACCTTTCCCGCGAGTCCACGGCGGCGCAGCTCAGCAGAGCCAGCCTTCCGAATGATGGGAGACCACGAACTCAACGATGCGACAAGCTCCGCAGTCTTGCTCGCCCGAAAATCAGCTTTGCCTGCTGCGATCGATTCATCCAATTCAGCAGCACTGAGTTTGACTGGCTTCACACCACGTCCGGTGATACGAAGTTTTCTTTTCGGGATTGCAAAATGGAGAAGGTAAGCGCCAGGAGTCTTCCAATCGGCGTGATGACTATTGCGACGCTGGCGAGGGTATCCCTGATAGGGAAAGTGAAATTCCGGATCTCTTGCCAGATCGTAATACCAACTAAACTCGCTCATCCATGCTCCCGTTGCCTCCCGACCGGCCAAGGCTACGGCAGGAAGTGACCAGATCATATTGAAGAAATTTCCAGTATGCCCCTGCTCGCGATCTGCTCCATAGGCAGCAATCGCACAACGCGTATAAAATCGCGTCGCCGCTTCATCTCCAAGGAGGCTGAAAAAGAGAGCCGCAGCCGAACTCTTCCCGTTGTCATCATGGCCGTATTGTGTTCCCGGAGGTCCATCACCATAGGGAATACTGCCCAGACCAACGTGACGGCGGAAAAATGAGGCACTCAACTCGATCGCCTCATCGATCCCCTTGACCTCGGCTTCACACTCGCGGGCGAGCACGAGAGAGATCGCAACAGGAACTCCCACCGCGTTGACCGCTCCGTAGCCGCGGAGCCGGTTGGATTCGTAATCAACAAAAGTGTGCCCCCACGTTCCCAACGGCCCCTGCCCCTCGACTAGATCTTTGCTCAGTCGTGCGATCTCAGGCAAGACACTCTCGTCTTTTGTCAGCAGGTAATACTCGGAAAGAAACATGTTGGCGAAAGCGAAGTGCCAACAAGCCAATCCCATCTCATTCGAGAGAGGATTTGAAACAGTCGCACGAGCATGCGCGCGAATGATTTTTTCATAGCTTTCATCATCAGTCGCAAGGAGGGTGAGTGCATTTATATGGGAAGAAATTTGCGGCCTCCCCAAACCACGCCGCGCCAGAGCCTGACAACCCTGCTCGAGAAGGCCTGCTGAACGCTCGCAATCGAATGGAGCAGTCGCAGACCAAGCCGATCTCTTTGTCAGATTGATTGTGATCTCCGATTTTTCTCCGCCGCGAAACCTAAGGAGGCTCAACTTGCCATCTCCGGATTCCACTTTGGCGATCTCCTTTGCCAAGGAAACCCGGGCATCGCTTTGAAAGGGCTTCCCATTCAAACCAAAAATAATATCACCCCTCTTGAGCTTGTCGCTCGCCGGACTGCTATTCGTCACCTGGGTGACATAAATCTGACGTGATCTATTTGTATTACCAGCGGCACTGGTTCCACCAGTCTGAGCCCACCCCCGTGCTCCGGTCGGTCCGAGCGTCCATGCATGCGAACGATTCTCAGGTAGTTGATCTCCCGCGAGAAAATCGAGATCCTTTTTAATCACCGGAGGATCCGGCGCTGAGAGCAGAGAACAAATAGAAAGAGAGTAGCAGAGTAGGAAACCGGGCAGCAACTTCATAGGTAGGCGATCGGGACTTAACGAATCAACTCCAACTCGACAATACCCAAAGGAGGACGGCCCCTATTTCGACTTAGCAATTAACTCTTTGAGTGATTTTTCCAGTGCATCAAGATCCACGCCACGCGGACCTCGACCTCCCGCATAAGCAACTTTCCCATCGGAATTAAGAATAAAGAAGCGCTCAGGCATCGCCGAGTATACAGTCGCGACAGAGTCTTTCATGTCGTCAAGAAGAACGGGAACCTTCAGCACCGAGGCTGAAGCACACCCTTCGGCAGCTGTCTTCCTATCCTCGATTGTCTTGTGAGTCTTAATCTTCACTGTGCGATTGGGTCGAACTCCATCAGTCGCGTGAGCCTCCTGCATATAGATCCACCAAAAATCAGCTTTCTTTCCATATGCTTCGTATATTCCTTGCAGGCGCCCGGCCAGCCTCATGAATGGGCCTCAGGTATGGGAACCAAAGATGAGAACCGTGATCTTCTCGGGCTTGGAAAGATCGACCTTTTTCTGGTCCTTCAAAGTAAGCGCTGCGGCCTTCGGAATGGCATCACCGACTTTCGGTGCATTATCCGGACCACGACGCTGCCCAGACAGCGGAAGAGCCAAAATGAGTGAGAGAATGACAAATTTCATCGTTAAATTGAACCCCCCGGTCATGGGAAAGTTGCGCTATCCCGATAAATAAAGAAAACTCGCTCTCTGAACCCAACATTTTAGCTTCTGACCCATGCGAACAAGCCTCCTGCTTCTACCCCTTCTACTTTCCAAGGCTCAGAGTACTCCGATCCCGTTTGAATCAGTCTCGGGAGACAAACTATGGATCTCACCCTCCCCAAGATCTTCTTCGGAAAATCTCAAAACCTTTCGCATCACAGTCTGGTTCGACAAACAACTCCTTGGTGACTCGGGCGCCTATCAGCGACGGGCCAAAGAATTTTCAAAAGCGAAGCGCACACAACTCCGTAATGAGGTCATTGCCGCCCTGAAAAAGGAAAGCTCCCTCGCTTTTGGCAAGAGCGCCTCCACCCTCAAGGAACTCGAGAAAAAAGGCCTCATTTCAAATATCGACCCACACTGGATCGTCAATGGATTCACGTGTTCCAGTCGGCCAAAAGGAATTCAGCAAATTTCCAAGCTCCCCGGCGTCCGAAAAATTTTCATCCGCCAGGCTCGTGCTATTCCGGTATCGAAAACACCTCCGATGCCGGAAATTCCAATCATCGCACGCCCTAGCAAAGCCAATCCGAAGAACATTCCGTGGTACACCACACAGCTTGAGGCTGACAAAGTCTGGCAGGAACTCGGCTTCGCCGGACAAGGCACCCTCAACGTCATCCACGATAAAAATTTCATCGTTAGCGACCACCTTCAGCGCACCATCTATCGCAATCCAAAAGAAATTGCCGGAAATGGAAAAGACGATGATGGCAATGGCTTCGTCGATGACGTCCACGGCTACAACTTCGACCTGCAATCAAACCAACTCTACACCCGTCCCTTCACCGGAAACCCAAAAGACCGCAAAATCCTTCACGGCACCAATTGTGCAAACATCGTCAGCGGCTCGGGAGACGGAGAAAATCGTCCGGCCTTCGGTATTGCCCCTCTCAGCCGGTGGGCTGGTGTCATCAACCTCGGCGGTATTGAACAATCAGTTGAGTGGGCTATCGAACAAGGGGCCGACACTTACAGCATGAGCTTCACCCGAACCGGCTACGGGGAATACCAATCCCACTGGCGCAAGGTCATGGAGCACGGGAATTTCTGCGGACTCTTTTTCGTCTCAGGAGCGGGAAACCGTCGAGATTACCTCCCGGAACCTTTCGCCATGCACATCCCGCAAAACATCCCCAATGCTGTCTTCGCCGCAGCCGGGGTTCAGCAGGACCTTTCCCGCACGCCTTTCTCCTGCATAGGGCCCGTGATCTGGGCCACCGAACACTACCACGACGGAATCCTGCAGAAGCCAGAAGTCTGTGCTTTCAATGCGAAGGTCGTGTGCCAATTCCCTAACGGGAAAATTGTCCCGGGGCTCCTGAATGGGAATTCCTATGCCGGCCCCATGTTCTGCGGAGCTATCTCACTCATGCTCTCTGCAGACCCCGATCTCCTCCCTTGGGACCTCAAAGAAATCATTACGAAAACCGCAACCGATGTCGGTCCCAAAGGAATGGATTCCCAAACCGGGCATGGACTCATCAATTGCTACAAGGCCGTCAAAGAAGTTCTTCGGCGAAAACAACTTCGCGAATAGCCCGGAAAACGCGCCTATTCCATCCGGGCCAAACAAGAAATCGACGGCGAAACCGGCGTCACCAAACCAGCCCTCATACGCATCGAAGATTAACACGAGTCCGCTGGACAGTCTGAACATTCTGGAAAACCTTCAAACACATGATGACTGTTTACATAAAACCCGGCTGCCCTTGGTGTATCGAAGTTGAAGCTTACTTGAAGAAAAACGGCTACGAATACGAGCACATCGACGTCACCAGCGACCGTCAGGCCTTCGCTCGAATGAAAGAGATCTTTGGCCTGACCTCTGCCCCATCCATGACCGTCGGCGACCTCAAACTCGCCGACTTCGGTGTCGAAGAATTGGTTCCCTTTTTGAAGGAGCACAATTTGTAGCCTCCTCCGGGAAGAGATCCTTTCCGCCCACCTCCGCACCAACCCGTGCCCCGGAACTGGCAACCACCCAAATCATGATCCACTGACTGCTCCCCCTTCTGACTCTTGCCATTTTATGACTCGGGTCGTCAATCAATGCCGAAGAATCCCATTACCCTGAAAATTGGAAATGGTCTTCCTCAGAACACCTTCGGCGTTCCGGATCGAACTTTGCCCGACTCCATCGATCAAAGCGATCCGCTCTCCGAGTGGATGGTCTGATTTCTTCAACTCCAATCTTAACCAAGAAACAAAAATGAAACTCATCTTCCCATCCCTCCTCGGGCTCGCACTCGTGACTAGTGGTCTCGCAGCAGATGCCATCGGCGATCAATCCAAACCCCTGAAGGTTTTCCTCCTTGCCGGGCAATCGAACATGCAAGGCTACGGAATCATCAGTGCGGATAAGGACGAGGATCTCGATCACGCTGCCAAAAACGATTTCGAATATCTCAAGGGCGCAGACGACAAGTGGGTCGAGCGAAAGGACGTCTGGTATTACGAAAAGGATGGCGATCGTGTTTGCAATCTGAAGATCAACCTCGGAGCGACTTCAAAACGCTTCGGCCCCAAGGTCGGACCCGAGCTCGCCTTCGGACATGAGATGGGCCAGCACTTCGACGAGCAGGTTCTCCTCATCAAATGCGCCTGGGGCGGACAAGCTTTAGGCGGTCCCTTTCGCTCACCGAGCGCCGGGCCCAATCCACAAGACCCGGAATCCGAAAACACCGGAAAGCGATACCGCGAAACTCTCTCCATCACCAAGGACGTGCTCGCCAATCTGAAAAAATACTACCCCGACTACAAAGACCAGGGCTATAAACTCGAAGGAATTTTCTGGCACCAGGGGTGGAACGATGGATGCAACAGAGACTTCACTGCGGAGTATGAGAAAAACATGATCCACTTTGTCAGCGACATCCGTAAGGACCTCGGAGTGAAAGACATCCCCTTCATCGTCGCCACCAGTGGCATGGGAGGAAAAGGAGGCGCCGTCGCAAATCCCCAACTCAAAGCAGCGACTCAGATCGAAAACTGCTATGCCGTGGACACCATTCGCTTTCGTGGCAATCGGGTGAACAAACAAATTTCACACTGGTACAACAACGCGACTTCCTACTGCAAGATTGGTTCCTATTCAGCCAAGGCCATGATTGCGGCTATGTATGGCAAAGTTCCGGCTGCCGATATTGTCGGCCACGTGAATCCGAACACTCCAAATCCTGCCAATGGAAATAACAAAAAGAAGAAGTAGACTTGACGCTTCTCTATAATTCACTTGGTCGCAAAGTTCGTGATCACGGGGTAGTGATCCGAAATCTTGTTCACGACTCCTTCTCGAACGATGACACTTGATTTCACCTTCTGATAAAGATCGGCAGAGGAGAGAATGTAATCAATACGTTTCCCCTTCTCGGGAGGAGTCTTTTGGTCCGTAAAGATACCCGTCGGAAAGGACATGCGATAGGCGGCATCGCCAGGCACATGATCCTTAGCCGTATCAACGAGGCCTGAGTTAAAAAATGACTCCATGACCGAGTAGTCGAGCTTCCCATCTTTCAGATTCTGCACGTGCCCATGCTTGGCATCACTCTTCTCCATTTTGGGAATGAGCTCCTTGTCTGCGTCCAGCCACTTTTTGTCCGCCTCCGACGTAGCATTGAAGTCTCCCAAAACGATCACCCTTTCCCTTTTCGCGAGCAGAGCCTTGACCTTCGTCGTGATGATTCCTGATTCCCTTTTCCTCATCTCCCACTTAAACGGAGAAAGATGAACGAGAATGTAATGAATTTCATGACTCTTCACATGAAGGTATCCGTGATGCATATCCTCAAGGCGTTTTTCAATCACTTCAATTGGCCAACGACTAGTCATGCCCACCGAAAAGCCACGCGTTTTCAGGAGACAACTATGTGGGTGGCCCCAGGCAGCAGCAAATTCCTTGAGCTTCTCCGCCTTGATATTAGTAAGCTCTTGCAGTGCCACGACATCCGGACTTTGTAATCTAACAAAGTCTTTTCCTGCCGACTGCGCCTTGCCTTTGGCAAAAACATACCACGTGTTGTAGCTCATCACCCGGAGCGTATTCGGATGAGGGTCTCCAGCGTATACCGGACAAACAATCGCGAGAAGTAGAATGGCGATTTGAAAACAGCCCTTCATTTTGAAGGGATTTCGTGGAGCGCGTCGCGGAGCCATGTCTTTGAGGTTGGCAGGTTCGATCCAGGTCGCAATCAGTATCTACCCCGCCGAGGGATTCACACCTGCCGGAAGTGCATCTCCCCAACGCCTGCCGACCTTTCCCCTACGGGGAAGGTCCAGGTCAGAATTCTTCTAGCACCGACAAGAAGTATGGGTATCGTCTTTCAATCGACCAAATTTTTGGGTCTTCGACGATGTTTTATCCACTCCGCTCCCGGATCCTAACAATTCTCAGAGGAATCTCTCTTTGCCTTCCTCTTATCGTAACGACATACGCCGACGAAATCCCACTGGGGAAATCGGGTTTTGAATCGCACATCAAACCGTTCTTCGAAACGCATTGTGTCAAATGCCACGGGCCGGAAAAAAGCAAAGGGAAGATCACCATTCACAGTCTGGACGGCGATCTCTCCGCCGGGCAGGAATTGGAACGATGGGAGCTGATTCTCGACGCTCTCGAGCACAAGGAGATGCCTCCGGAAGATGAGGAAAAGCAGCCGAGTGATGTGGATCGAGCCTCCGCTGTCGAGTGGATCGAGTCGGGCCTGCGAGACTATGTCAAAAATGCGAGCGCGATTGCAGAGGAGACCACGACCCGACGACTCACCAACTTCGAATACCAAAACACGATGCGGGACTTGCTCGGCTTCGAACTCGAACTGGCCAAGGACCTCCCCGCCGATCCGGACAAGCCGTATCATTTTAACAACACCTCCAAAATGATGATGATCGGACCCGATCAACTGGTTCGCTACAAGGAAGCGGCCCGCAAAGCGATGGCAAGCGCGATTGTCGATCCCGGGGAGCCGGAAATCCTACGAACGATCGCAAAGTGGGAACACGTAAAACCTGGCAAGGGCGGATTAACCCAAGCCGAGATCGGAGTCTATCAGGGCCCCGGGGTTGGGAGGAAAACCGTCGGTGTGAAAGGCTGGCCAAAAAACGGTGAATTTAGAATCCGCATCAAGGCCTCGGGCAATTTTCCCGAGGGCTTTCAAGAAGTCCCTCTCCGGATCGTCATGGGCACAGACCTCCGGCATGATTCCGGATCTGGGGTTTATCACGAGGTCGGGACCCTTCATCTAACGAACTCACCAGACAAACCCGGGGAATTTGAGTTTCGAGGGCGCATTGAAAACATCCCCGTCCAACCCTCAAGCAAACACCGGAACAAAGTCCGACCACCAAGCATCACGATCACGGCCCAAAACATTTTCGACAACGGCGAGCTCAACGACCACCGCAAGAGTGGCTTCGATGCCTCCTGGAGCCTCGACGCTCCCCGAGTGGTTCTTGAATCTCTTGAATTCGAAGCGCCCGTTGCAGATGTCTGGCCGCCGGAGCATCACACCCGCATCCTTTTCGACTCACCGCTACGGGACATAAAACCTGACGAATATGCCAACGAAGTGATCGAACGCTTCATGACGAGAGCCTTCCGACGGCCTGTCGAAAAGGATGAAGTCGATCACTACTTCCGGATCTACCAAATCTACGATGCCGAATTCGAAACTCTCGAAGAAGCCATTCGTGAGACCTTGGCGATGGTACTAATCTCACCACAATTTCTTTATCACACAGTGATAAAAGAAGCCGCGGCGACCAAACAATATGAGCTCGCATCACGCCTCTCCTACTTTCTCTGGGGGAGCATACCGGACGAGGAACTCTTTAGTCTCGCTGCTTCCGGAAAATTGAATGACCCCGCCGTCATTGAAGCCCAGACCCGACGACTCCTTGCTGACTCGCGCGCTGCAGGATTTGTGGAAAACTTCACCAGCCAATGGCTGAGCATCGCCAAGATGAAAACGGTGAACATCAACCGCGAACTCTTCCCCCGCTTTCTCTACACCGTGCATCTTGGGGAACGCCGTGGTCAGGAGCAACTATTCCGCCCCACCATTCGCGATTACATGCACAGGGAAACCGTGGGTTTCGTTGGCGAGTTGATCCAAAATAACGGGAGCGTGATGGAGATCATTGACTCAAATTTCGCCTATCTCAACGAACCTCTCGCCGCTCACTACGGAGTCGATGGAGTGCATGGCCTGCAATTGCGAGCCGTCCCCATCAAGCCCGAATATCGACTGGGCGGCCTCCTGACGCAGGGATCAATCTTGATAGGAAACTCCACCGGTTCCGCGCCTCATCCAATCTATCGCGCTGTCTGGTTGCGCGAGGCCATTCTCGGTAATGAAGTCAAACCGCCACCCGCTGAGGTCCCGGCCTTGTCCGACTCCGCGGGCGAATCGGCCGACGATGCCGTCTCGATCAAAGATCTGCTCGCCCTTCACCGAAAAAAGGAAAGCTGCTACGACTGCCATGTCCGCCTCGATCCCTGGGGAATTCCGTTTGAGCGCTATAGCGCGATCGGAAAATACCAGCCTCTGGTTCCCAAGAACAAAGTCCGGGTGCGTGGTTTCAGCCTCAAAGATCACAAAACGCTCGATGGCTATGAGACCTACCTTAAGTCAATTTATACCGAGGAAGTGGACGCCTTCTCACGCGTGCCACACGGCCCGGAGGTGGACGGAATGCAAACGCTTAAGAAGTACCTTCTCAAGGATCGCGAGGAAGAGATCGCGGGGAACGTGATCCGCAGGCTCTTAACCTATAGCATCGGCCGTAAGCTCACTTATCGTGATCGATTTGAAGTCGAAAAGCTTCTCAAGAGGGCCAGGAAGAACGGATACAAACTACAAGACATCATCGTATCCATTTGCCAGAGCCCCACTTTCACAGCCACCAATCCCGACAAAGAATAATCCCATGAAACAAAAATCCTGGCACATTGATCGACGCGAATTCATCCGTGGAGGCGGCGCGGCTTTGGCTCTTCCTTTTCTCCAGGGCATGTCCTGGGGGAAGACGGCCGCAGGAAAAGCCCTGCCAAAGCGCATGGTCGTCAGCTACATCGCCTACGGGGTTTACGAACCGAAGAATAAGGACGGCTCGCACCACGACTGGAACTGGTGGCCTTGCAAGGACGCTGGTCCACTTTCGTTCAACAAATCGGCCGCTCCCTTTGCTCCACTCAAAGACTCGGTCAGTTACCTCCGTGGTCTCGACCACGCCGGAGGGGTCGGAATGGGCGGTCATAGTAGCGGCGACGTCTTCGCCACCGGAGCCAACATGACGGGCTTTGAAAAAACGAACAACATCTCCGTCGATCAACTCGGCGCCAAAATCAACGGGCACCAAACCCGTTACGCCTCACTCGTCCTCGGAACCGAAGGAGGCACCGGCTCCTACGGCAGCGCCAAAACTCTCTCGCATTACGGGCCCGGCAGACCGATCCCGTCGATGCATCGGCCGCAGGAAATTTTCAACCGGCTCTTCAATCCCTATACCGGAAAAGGGATCGAGCAAGTCCGCGCCGAACTCAAACGCGAGGCCAGCGTACTCGACATGATGATGAACGATTCCAAACGCCTTCAGGGTCGCCTTGGAAAAGAGGACCAGCAGAAAATGGAAGAGTATTTCGACTCCATTCGCGCGTTGGAAAAACGGGTCGAACGCACCAGCCAGTGGACCCACGAGCCGCTGCCAAATGTCGACACCAAGGGTCTGAATCTCGAAGTCACCCACAAGGATCCCCAGGAATACACGCGCTGCATGTATGACCTCCTCTACCTCGCTTTCCAAACCGACTCCACCCGGTTTGCGACCCTGATGCTGGAGAGTGAGCATTCGAGCGCTAGTGAAATGTATAACTACGCCAACTACGTCCTCGGCTATAAAGGAGCCACTCACGACATCGCCCACAAGCGGCCGACCGAATCAGGCCAGTGGGACAACTGGCGCGCCAAGCAACACGCCTACTTCCTCGACCGCCTTCGTAACACGCCCGAAGGCGACAGCAACATGCTCGACCAAACCGTCGTCGTCTGGGGCTCCGCTCACCCTCATGCCTCCCACAGCACCAAAAATTACCCAATCCAAGTCGCCGGCGGAAACGCGCTTGGGTTCAAACACGGGAACCTGCATTCCTTCGAAGGAGATAAAAAAGTTCCCTTGGCAAACCTCTTCGTCTCCATGCTCAACTCCGTGGATGCTCCCACCAAAAAATTCGCAGACAGCACTGGAGAGATGACCGAGATCAAAGCCTAGCCCGCAGAGACCTCAACATTCTGCAGACCATTTCTGGAGCTATTTCCCAAGCCCTACTTGTCGTCCTTCTTCCCCTTCCGCTGTTCGTAGATCCACTCGTAGACCTCTGGGTTCGAATAACAGGGCGTCCAGGCATCGTGTTTAATCCCCGATGCTTCATCATACTCGGTGTATTTGATGTTACCCTTTTCCTTCTTTAATGCTTCCACCATTCGTCGCGTGAATTCCACACTCACAACCGGATCCGCGACACCATGGTGAGTCCAAATGGGAATATCCTTAATGGCCTTGGCTGTCCCTGGATTTCCTCCTCCACACACCGGGACTGCCGCCGCAAAAAGTTCAGGGGCCTCTGCCAGTGCAGACCACGTTCCAAATCCACCCATCGAGACTCCGGTAATATAAATACGATCTTCATCAACCGGGAGGTTTTTAATCGCTGTTTTCAGGAGACCGATGACATCATCAAGATACTCGCCGCGCCAGCCTTTCGAATCATCAGGACATTGCGGCGCAAAAATAAAGGATGGATTCTTTTTGTGAAACTTTCCTCCCGCAAAATTTCTGACGATTCCGTTCAGTTGTTTTTCATTGTCCGATCCACCCGAACCTTTGCCATGTAAAAAGATCATGATTGGATGTCGCTTTTTAGGACTCATTCTCTTCTCACTGTAAAACCGAAATTTCAGACTTTCGTATTCCATCTTTTCCCAGTCCTCGGTCAGGCGATCTTCAAAGATTCCACTTGGTTCCTTCTCTCCGGGGCCATCCAAGTCTTCAAGAGCTTCCGCCACCCACTTGCGATCTTCTTCCGAGACTTTATCGAGCGAGAGGGTAAAGCGCTTCCCATCCGACTTCCGTCGTAGTGTCACATTTCTTTCATTCGCCGAAATAAACTCGGCCTCCAAAGTCCGCCCATCAACAGCCGTCCAAGTCCGCACTTCTCCAGCATTTGAAAATGGCGGGATTGCAAACAGGAGCAAAAAAAGAGCCAAGGCCACTTTGACAAACTTGTTTTTCATTAAATAGGAACATGACCAATCCCCCCCCTTTTGACGATATAGGAATTGCGATTCCTGACTCTCGGAGTCAATTCCGGACTGAATACGCAATGATGGGATGCGAATGGCAGGAGAGTTTTCTTGGTTCATGAAGTGAGTCTTAGGGTTTGGCTGACAAGGTATTCGTAAACAAGAGCGTAAAGGTTACAGCTAAACTAAGACCTTTTCTACTTCCCGGCGATCTCAGCCGCTGCCGTGCGTGCGCCAAAGGGAGCACGGCAATGAAATCGGCCGCTCCTACTGACTGTATTTAGAATGATTTTGTTCTCGGCCAAAAATCGCTTGAGACATTGATACGTCATAATTCACCGCATTACTGAACTCAGATTGGACAACGCCAAAAAAAAAACGATCTCGCTTGATTACGAATGAGCCCCCCTTGAAGGCTTGCTCGATATGACCAAGGGATAACTCACTTCCAGCAGGACGAAATTACACAAATCTTGAGGATTATCCCAACATCCTTCGATCGTACTCCGCCAGATAAGACATTCCCTGCTTTTTTCCCGAGTAGTTTCCCACACTGACATCTATTTTTAGGCGTCACTCCCTCGAAGGGGAGCTGAAGGAAAGTAGGACCACCGGCATTTACACCCCCTCAAAGAGCGAGAGTGGCCAAAATTGATTTTAGAATATCCGTTAGATTCATTTCCATTACCTTGATTGCAACATCTTCGCCTAAAAACCCGGCTCGCTTACAATTCCGTCGTGAAATTCCTCGCCCAAGTATCCCCGCCCCTTGGAAGTTGCTCACAGAAAACAATTGGATAACTTCTTCAGACACTTCGCTTCTTCCTACTCTCATGCTTTCTCTATTCCGCTATCGCCTCTTTTTACTTTTGGCTGGCCTCTCCACTTCCCCCTTCGTTCTCGCTGCTCCTTATTCAGTAGAGGTTCTTTCCGATAATCCGGTCGCTTTTTACCGTCTCAACGAAGTTCAGGGATCCACGATGGCATTCGACGCTTCCCCCAATGAAAACCATGCCACTTTCGCAGGCACCCCACGACCGACGTTAGGCGCCAACGGACTCACCGAAGAGGATAACGATGCCGCGGAATTCAGCGGAAGCTCAACCGAAAAACCACGTATCCTCACCCCTCCGCTCTTCAATCCTGCGCTGACAAGCTTCACCATCGAAGCCCTCTTTAAAACTGACGCGACAACCCAGCAGGCCGTCATACAACAAGACGGTGGCAGTGGTCGCACACTCTTCTTTCTCTCCTCCAGCGGGGGCGATGTCCGCAGCTTTTTGGGCGGAGGAACCCGCAGTAGCGGCACGACAGCCATCGTGGGACAAATTCATCACGGGGCTCTCGTTTTCGATGACCCCACCAACACCTGGACGTGGTATATCGACGGGGTCGCCACAGCCTCGGGAACAGTCAATCCCGAGTCTTCGAATGGAGGATTTTTCATCGGTATCCACAAAAACCTTACAAGTAACTACTTCGATGGAACGATCGACGAAGTCGCATTTTACACGCACACACTTTCTGCCGAGCGCATCGCCGAGCACGTTGCATCCATGACGACTCCACCTGTCCTGAACTCTTTCACCGCAGCTCCAATCAGCATTGCAGGCGGAGACAATTCCACTCTCAACTGGGAGATCGCACCGGACGTCACCACGCTTTCCATCGACCAAGGTATCGGCGATGTTCTACCCAATACCACGGAGAGCTCGGGAAGCATCAACGTTACCCCTGCCGTCACCACAACTTACACCATTACAGCAACCACCCCAAACGGCAGCGCCACGGACACCATCACGATCTACGTTGACGAAACAGCGAGCTTCCGACTCAACGAACTCGTTGCGCAAAATTCCGGCCCGGTCGCTGACGAGGATGGTGATGAATCTGACTGGATCGAAATCAAAAATACCGGTGACACCCCGAGCGATCTCGCAGGATTCTATCTCACGGACGATCCGACCAATCTCAAAAAGTGGCAATTCCCATCGACTGCAATGAATGCCGATGAGTTGTTATTGATCTTCGCATCTGACAAAGACCGCGCGATATCGGGCTCCAAACTGCACACCAACTTCAAGCTTTCCTCGGGCGGAGAATACCTTGCCCTTGTCGAACCCGATGGCCTGACCATTCACGACGAGATTGCACCTTCATTCCCTCCTCAGTACATTGGCATTTCCTATGGGCGTCTCACCGATGGAAGTTCGGGTTACTTTTCCGATCCCACCCCCTCGGCGGAAAATGGCCCCACTACCTTTAGCGGATTTGTTGAGGAAGAAGTCTTCGCCGATAAACCGCGAGGATTCTACGACGCTCCCTTTCAGGTTGGTCTCGGCACATCGGATCCGTCTCTATCCATCCGCTACACCACCGATGGTTCACCTCCGACCTCGTCAACAGGAACACTCTACAACGGGCCGATTCCCATCACTACCACAACCATTCTCCGCACTGCTGCTTTTCGCCCTGGAGAAACTCCACGAAAAATCACCACCGTCACCTACCTCTTCCTTGAAGATGTTCTTAATCAACCGGCCTCACCTGCAGGCTACCCTTCAGTCTGGCAACCCGGAACCGGCGCCGACTACGCAATGACTTCCTCCGTCGCGCCAAGCCAAGACATCGTCGACGCTCTTTTGGCACTCCCAACTGTCTCAGTAGCCATGCCCATCGATGATCTTTTCAACAACAATACTGACCCTGCCATCGGGGGGATTTATGCAAACTCGGCTATCGCACGGGGCTTCCCCTGGGAACGCGCTTGCTCCGCGGAATTTTTCGGCTTCCCACATGGATTGGAACTTCAAGTCGATTGCGGAATGCGTGTTTTTGGAAATGCCAGCCGACTGACCTCACGTCCAAAGCACAACCTTCGCCTTGTCTTTCGCTCCGCATACGGCCCGTCCGAACTCGACTTTCCTGTCTTCGGGAACGACGCCTGGCCAGATAAGGTCAATAGTTACCTCCTCCGCGGACAAAATGGAGATTCATGGTTTCACCCAACACAGGGACAGCGCAATGAAGCCCTCTACATGCGCGATCAACTCGCAAGAAGCCTACAGCTTGCCATGCATCGCCCGGCCAACTTTCAGGAGCACGTCCACCTCTATCTCAACGGAATCTACTGGGGGCTCTATCACACTCTGGACCGTAATGAGGACAACTCAATGGCGCAACGCTTCGGCGGTGCGGCAGAAGACTGGGACGTCATCAAGTCATCGCGAACTAATGGAATGGAGGCCATCGATGGCGACATCACCGAGTGGAATGCCATGCTCACCCGAGCCGAAGCGGGACTCGCCGGAGACCCCGAATACGCATCTATCCAAGAGCTCATCGATCTCGACAACCTTATTGATTACCTTCTCGTAAATTTCTATGATGGGAATTCTGATTGGGACGATAACAACTTCCAGGCCGCCCGAAGAAAGACCGGCGACGACCGCTGGCGAATCTTCGTTTGGGATTCGGAGCGAACATTCCTCAGCCCCTCTGCCAATAGTAGCAGTAAAAACTTCGCCAACCGAACCACCCGGCTTCATACCAAACTTCGTGAAAACGCTGAATACCGCCTCCGTTTTGCCGACCGCATTCACCGACACTTTTTCAACGACGGGGTCTTGACGCCTGCAAGTGTTGCCCGCGAACTCGACGGATGGATCGACATTCTTGAAACACCCCTCATCGCGGAATCGGCTCGCTGGGGTGATGCACAACAAGCGACCCCGATTGGCCTCACCCAGTGGCAAACAGAAGTCAACTATCAGAAGAATACCTACATGCCCGGGCGCACCACGACAGTTCTCGGACAACTGCGATCTCAAAATCTCTATCCCTCGATTGTAGCCCCAAGCTTCAACCAACACGGTGGTAATGTCGCCTCTGGGTTCCAACTAACCATGACCGCACCCGCCGGCGCGATTTACTACACTCTTGATGGGACGGATCCCCGAGATTCTGGAGGAGCCATCTCAGCCACCGGGATCGCCTACACTCCGGGCGCCCCCGCTTCACTTACGACCTCGGCTCTCGCCAAGGCACGCGTCCTCTCCGGAGGGACCTGGAGTGCACTCAATGAAGCGAGCTTCTTCGTCGACACCATCTCCGCCAACAATACGAATCTCGTTATTTCCGAGATCAACTACCACCCGCTCAGCGATGACGATGCTTTGGAGTTCATCGAGTTGATGAATATTAGCGATCAAGAGATCGATTTACGTGGAGTGAAATTCATTCGAGGTATCACCTTTGATTTTGATCAAAATGACATCCGACCCATCTCCGTTCTCCCCCCGAATGAACGCATCGTAATCGTTGGAAAGTCTGCAGGTTTCTCCACCGATTACCCCGGCATACCCATCGCCGGAGAATTCATCGGCGACCTCTCGAATAGCGGAGAAAACGTGACCCTTCTTGCCGCCGACGGCAGCACTATCAGAGACTTCCGCTACAACGACAAACTCCCGTGGCCAACCAGCGCCGATGGTGATGGCTTCACCATGATACTCATCGCACCAGAGCGCGCCCCTGACCACCAACTTGCCACCTCTTGGCGATCCAGCACAACAATCGGAGGCAACCCTACCAGCAGCGATGCCGTTCCTTTCACCGGAGATCCAAACGCAGACCTCGATTCCGATGGCTTGATTGCCCTCCTCGAATACGCCCTCGGGACCGACGATAATATTCCAGATCATCCCAACGATATCTACGACCTCACCGGACCACCGGAAAACCTGACATTTATCGTCCGACAAAACCTCGGCGCCGACGATACCATCCTCACAATACAGACCTCCAACGACCTTGAGACCTGGATCGACGCAGACACAATTTTCGAACTCAGTAACAAGGAAAATCTCGGTAATGGAAATGCCCGTTTCACCTGGTCCCTCCAACCCACCGCTGATCCCGAAACCAAGCTCTTTATCCGAATTCGTGCTGAGCAGAGATAAATTTTAAGCACTCGATTAGTAACTATGTCTTCCTCATCGATCGTCCTTTCACCGGAGCGGCTTATCAAACCCTATTAAATCCCGATCTATTTCCCCATGACACGCTCTCTTCAATTCATGCTGATTTTCAGCTCGCCTCTCCTTGCCAAGATCAATTTAGAACTGAACCATGACCCCGAGGCTGGACTCATTACCGTTCGCCACGGTGATTCAAAAGATCCCATTCTCACCCAGGTTGCAGGGCCCACCACCCGCCCCTACCTTCACCCCATCGTGGCCCCGGATGGAAAAGGAGAGCTCACCGAATTCAGCCCCGGCCATCACAAACACCAAACCGGTCTTTACTGGGGCTTCACCCGCGTGAACAAGCGCGACTACTTCCACAATCTCCAGTCCGACTACTGGAAACGAAATTCCTCCACGGTTCTCATCGCGTCCGGTCAATCCGTATCCTGGCAGACCTCCTACGACCTCCTCGGCGACAACGGTCACACCGTCCTCACCCAGACCCAAACCTGGACCATGAGTTCCTCAAAAAAGGAGCACGTCCTCGACCTTACCTGGGAAGGCACTGGCAAATCCGATGTCACCATTGGCAAATACAATTACGGTGGCCTCTTCCTTCGCATGCCGTGGCATCGTGGAAAAACGAAAGGAGAAGTCGTAAATTCAGCCCTCCAAAAGAACAACCAGGCCGAGGGCAAACGCGCAGTCTGGGTTGACGTCGGAATGGATATCGCAGGCCGCGACGACTGGGGCCACACCACCATCTTTGATCACCCGGAGAACTCCGACTTCCCACAGCCTTGGCGCGTCGACGGACAACTCGGCATTGGACCTTGCCGGGCCATTCTCGGAGACTGGAAAATTCCAAAAGGCGAAACGGAAACCATCCGTCATCGCTTTCTCATCCACACCGGAAAACTCGAACCCGAGGCACTCACGAAAAAGTGGGAAGACTACAGCAAGATCCCCTACCGCGACGTCACCTTCATCACCACGCCGGCAAAACCTGTCCCCCTCATTGACCTCAATCAAGCACGCCTCGAAAAAATCGTCGAGATGGACCGAGACCACGCCTTCTCCCTCCTCTTCGATCAGCTTGCGAAAACAAAAGACCCCATTACCCGGCGGACTCTCCTCAATGGCATCCTTCTTGGACTCGACGGCCAACGTAACCTCACTCCACCTCCCGGTTGGCTCAACCTTCGCACCAGCCTCCTCAATCAAAATGATCCCGAACTCGCCAAACTTGTCGATCGACTTAGTCAGGTCTTTGGAGACCAGGAAGCAGCTAACCGCACCCTCGCCACTCTCAAGAACAAAGACGCCGCCCTCCCTGATCGCAAGCAAGCCCTAGCCTCCCTTCTCACCCAACGCCGTCCCGGCCTTGCGCCCACTCTTAAGTCACTCCTCGACGAACCCGCCCTGCGCATCGAAGCCATCCGCGCCTTCACTTCGGCGCCCAGCCCCGGCGCCGCCAAGCTCCTTCTCGACCGCTATCCCAAGTTCGAACCCGACGCCCAAAAGGCCATCATCGAAACCCTCGCCACCCGCAAAGCTTACGCCGAAGCACTCCATCTCGCCCTGAAAGAAAAACGAATCTCCCCGGAGGATCTCCCCGCTTACGTCACGCGCTCGCTTTCCCTTCTCCTCGGGCCCGACTTCGCCAAGGAATTCAGCCTCAAGAAACTCCCCGCCGACAAGGAAGCCGAAATCGAAAAATACAAGGCTCTCGCCACCTCGTCCGCCCTCGACAAAGCCAATCCATCTTCCGGGCGAAAAACCTATCAAGCCCTCTGCTCGGCCTGCCATGTCATGTATGGCGAAGGCGGCAAAATCGGCCCCGAACTCACCGGCTCCAACCGAGGCGACCTAAACTACCTCCTCCTCAATATTCTCTACCCCAGCGACGACATCGCCGACAGTTACAAGATGGTCACCATCGCCACCAAGGACGGTCGTTCCCTCTCCGGAAACATCAGCCAGGAAGACGGACAAACAGTCGTCCTCAACATGGTTGGCCAAAAAACCACCGTCCCAAAATCCGACATCAAATCCCGCATCGTCTCCGACTTTTCCATGATGCCCGCCGGCCTCCTGCAGGCCCTCAAAAATGAAGAGGTCGTCGCTCTCTTCAAATACATGCAGACCAAACAACAAGTCCCCCTCGCCAAATAAATGAAAACGCTCATCCCACTTCTCTGCATTTCCTCTCTGGCGATCACCTCTTCGTTCGCCGAGAACCGCGGCAAGCAACACCGCACCAGCGACGCCCCCTTCCTCACTCCCGAGGAAGCTGTCGCCAAGATGTCCATCCCGGAGGGATTCGACGTTTCCATTTACACCTCCGAGCCTCACATCGGCGAGCCCATCGCCTTCACCTTTGATGCCAAGGGCCGCGTCTGGGTTGTGGAAAACTACAACTACGTCAACCGGCGCTCGCACAAAAACGAGCAACTCAGCCGCATCCAGATTTTCGAGGACACCGACAGCGATGGCGTCTTCGACAACAAGAAACTCTTCCACGACAAAATCACCTTCGCCTCAGGCATCGCCATCGGCCACGGCGGAGTCTACCTCGGTGCTCCACCCAATCTCGTTTTCATTCCCGACGCCAATGGCGACGACGTTCCCGATGCCGAACCCGAAGTTCTCCTCGACGGCTGGGGCATGCACGACCGACACGAAACTCTCAACAGTTTCATCTGGGGCCCCGACGGCTGGCTCTACGGTTGCCAGGGCGTTTTCACCCACTCCCTCATCGGAAAACCCGGCGCTCCCAAAGAAGATCGACTCTACCTCGACGCCGGCATCTGGCGCTTCCACCCCGAGACCCGCGAATTTGAAATCTTTGCCCGCGGCCTCTCCAATCCCTGGGGCTTCGACTTCAATGATCTCGGCCACGGCTTCGCCACCTGCTGCGTCATTCCCCACCTCTTCCACATTGTCCAAGGCGGCATCTACCATAAACAATCCCGACCCAATCTCAATCCCTACACTTACGCGCCCATCCAGACGATCCGTGACCACACCCACCTCTCTGCCCACGGCGGAGCCCGCTTCTATTTGGCCGACACCTTTCCCGCCGAATATCACGACCAACTCTTCATGTGCAACATCCACGAGCATGCCGTCCTCGCCGATTACATGGAGCCCAACGGCTCCACCTACATCGGACGCCACGGCAGCGACTTCATGCCCACCAACGACCTCGCCTGGGTGGGCTTCAGCATGGAAATCGGGCCCGACGGAGGCGTCTACATTCTCGACTGGCACGACACCGACATCTGCGGCAACGCCATCAACTTCCCCGACACCGGACGCATCTATCGCATCATGCCCAAGGACGCCAAAAAGATCGCGCGACCCAACATCCCCGCGCTTTCTGATCTCGAGCTTTGCACCCTGCAAAACCACCCCAACGATTGGTTTGTCCGCCAGGCCCGCACCGAACTCCACCACCGAACCCTCTCCGGAAAGCTCGATCAAATAGCCGTCCACAAGGCTCTCGACGAACTCTTTCTAAGCGCAAAAACCTCCCCCAAACGCCTCCGCGCTCTCTGGGCCCAACACGTCACCAAACGTTTCGCCGGCGACGCCGAACAGAAACTGATGCAGCTTCTCTCTCACTCCGATGAACATGTCCGCGCCTGGGCCATCCAATTTCTCAGCGAAGACAAAACTCCACCCGCTTCCATCAAACCCATCTTGGAAAAACTTGCCCAAAGCGACCCCTCTCCTACCGTCCGTCTCTACCTCGCGGCCGCCGTTTCCCGACTCCCTCTCGACTATCGCTTCCCCATCCTAAACGCGCTTTCCCAACACGCTGAAGACATCGAAGATCCCAAAATCCCCCGGATGATCTGGTTCGCCCTCGAACCCCTCGTCCCCGAGCATCCCGAAAAAGCCCTCGCTCTCGCCGCTCAAACAAAAATCCCCTTCCTCACCGAATCCGTCGCCCGTCGTATGATCAGCGGCTCTCCCCAGAGCCACAAAAAACCCAATCAAAACCTCCGCGCCAAGTGGAACACAGCCATCGAAGCGATCGCGCCCGGCTTCCGGATCGAAAACGTCGGCGAAGGTGGCGTGGTCGCTTTGAAAAGTTTCCGAAACGAGAAAGCCGTTCAAACCCACCCCCTCGACAAGAAAACGCCCTGCTCACTCAAGCGCCAACTCCAAGTCCCCAAAGGCAAATCCACCCTCCTCAAGATTCGCTGTAGCTACCACCCCCACGGCGACTGGAAGCTCCGCGTTCTCGCCAATGGAAAAATCCTCCACGACCAAATCGTTTCCTACAAAACAGTCAATTCCGAGTGGCTCGAACTAGAAATCGACCTCACCAAATTCGCGGGCCAAAAAATCGACCTCACCCTCGAAAACCATGCCAACGACTGGGCCTGGGAATTCGCCTTTTGGCACTCGGTTCGTATTGTCCAAAAATAGGTAAGATCTCTGATCTCACAATTCTCACCAATATCTTGACCCATGATAATGTCACGTGACCTTGTGGCTTTATCTCACTGCTCACCTTCACGCCTCTCATCCTCGGCTAGGTCAGCCAAATCAAGCGATTAATCGGCCAGATCGAAGGACTCGATCAGTCCCAGCCCTATCTGCGCAGACAAGCCTGTAAAGCTAATCACTAAAAAGCCAGAGGGAGCTGCGATCCCCTCATTCCTTTACTTGAACCACGACTCGCGGATACGAATAGATGACACAATAGTTCACCGATCCGATTCACCCCTCCCCGTTGAGGGTCCCGGCACAAAGGCGGCTTCTAAGCCCTCCGGCCGAATGCAATTCCCAGTAGAAATAGCCCCTTGGCCAAGCGATCGCTACTCTGCATAAACTCTGAAAAACTGGCGTTTTCTACTAGATGTCGGTTCCGCGGCGAATCGGATCTCGCCGCCACTGCCTTGGAATGATTCCACTGCTTCCCATGTCCGAAAATCACTTGTGGCCTCCACGGTGTAATTCCGCCCTACCATCGTATTAAAACTAAATCCAAATGGCTCTCTAGTGACGTTAAACACTTGGAGTGGTTTGACGACA
>JBDNAG010000080.1:0-6923 GCA_039768565.1 Akkermansiaceae bacterium
AAGCGGAGCTGATGGTGGCGATTACCAGTAGGATTGATTTCATAATTTTTCGATTTGTGGGTTTTAAAGTTCTACGGTTTTACCAGTGCGGAAGCTTTCATCAGCCGCCGCGACAATTCGCATCGAATTGATGGCATCGTCCATGTGGTCACCAAGATCCATGTCCTCCTGAATTGCTTTGAGGAAGTATTCCTGCTCGCGATGACAAAGGCCGTCGTGATCTGGCTCGTCGTCAGTGGTAATCCAATCGTCCTCTTTTACAAAGTTACCCTTCTCATCGAGTTGGCTGTGGTGAAGTCGCAGCGACTCGGTCTTGGTGTGGGAATCGACATCCGCCGAAGCCCCTTCACCACCGGCATCTTTCGCCGTGATCGTAACGCAGCCTTTCGGGCCTACGACATCCTTCACAAAGAAGGCGGTCTCACTCATCATGGGACCCCAGCCGGCTTCATACCAACCGACGCTGCCGTCTTCAAAGGTGACCTGAAGCTGACCATAATTCACCATTCCCTCCGGAAGTTCATCGGTGAGGCGGGCTCCGATTCCGCTCACGCGGATCGGCTTGCTCCGGGTCATTTGGCACATCACATCGACGTAGTGCACTCCGCAATCCACGATGGGAGAAATGGAGGACATCAGGTTTTTGTGGGTCTTCCAATTGTCGCCGCTGGACTGCTGATTGAGGTTCATGCGCATTACGAGCGGCTTGCCAAGACTGTGGGAAACCTCGATGAATTTGATCCAGCTGGGGTGGTGGCGGAGAATGTATCCAATAACCAATTTACGGCCAGTCTCCCGGGCCTTGGCTACGATTTCCTCAGCTTCCGCAACCGTTTCAGCGAGGGGTTTTTCGATGAAGACATCGGCCCCGGCCTCCATGGCGGCCTTGGCATAATCAGCGTGTGTGTCCGGATAAGTGGAGATGGAAACGGCGTCCGGCTTTGTCGCCTCGAGGGCTTCATAGTAGTCGCCAAATTCGGGATAGCTTGCACCGAGATCTTCATTAAGCGCCCTGCGGCTGCCTTCCGAACGGGTGACAATCCCGCAGATTTCGAATCCATCGATCGCGTGATAGGCACGGGCATGGGAAGTTCCCATGTGACCGGCTCCGACACATAATACTTTAATCGTCTTGCTCATGATTTTGAGATTCTTGTTCCTGTTCTGCTGCAATTTCGGGATCACCATGGGGCGGCCCTTTCTTTAAGACTCCGAGAGCCTTGAAAAACTTCACCATTCCACCAATGGAACACCCAATGATGATGGCGATAATTGCGACAGCCGCAATGTCACCAATGTGAAAGGCTAAGATCATTCTTTTTCGCTCTCGTCGTTATCCCCGTCAGCACTTTTATCCCAAAATGCCAGGAAGAAAACCACCGCGATCACGAATGCCATTCCGGCTGGGAAGATCCAAAACGCCTTCCAGTCAGTCATGGCAGTCGAGATCGAATCTGATGGAACTCCATCCGGATAACCTTTTCCAAACATTCCCAAAAGGCTGTCGATGAAGCTCACTTCGGTATCTCCCGAATTTCCCTTGATAGATTCCATCAATGGGCCGTGACCCGCCGGGGCCGCCCCATAGTCGCCGAAAGTATTCGGAAGGGCTTTGTCCGAAAATGGCCAAACTCCGCTAAATGCCATCCGGAATCCGAAAAACAAGCCAAGTCCCTGAGTCAAAAAGACAAGAAGAGATTGGGCCTGCCCCCGAATTTCTTTGGGAGCTTTCTTATCTGTGTAAATGAATCCGGTCACAAAGAAGAAATCATAACAAATTCCGTGCATGACGACTCCGAGCAGGAGCATCCAAGTAATTTGGTCAGGGGCACCAAATGCGAAAAGCACGTATCGGGCCGCCCAACAGAGCATTCCAATCAGAAGCATCATCTTAACCCCTAGCTTTCGGAAGAAAAACGGGATCAGTAGCATAAAGAAGATCTCCGACATTTGCCCAAGAGTCATCGTTGATGCCGCTTGCTTGAATCCTACGGCGCCGAGATAGTTGGAAGCTTGTCCGTAATAGTATCCCAGCGGAATACAAATCAGCATCGAACAAATCGCAAAGATCAGGAAGGGAGGATCCTTCAGAAGCTTAAAGGCATCTCTCATAAAGATTGACCCTACGTCCAATGGCTTACCCTTCGCAGGCGGCGGAGTATGCGGAAGCACAAAACTGTATGCTCCAAGAGCAAGACTTGAGATCGCTCCAAGCCAGAAGATGTTCAAGGAATCAGACCATTCGGCGAGGCCAAGAGTAAGCCCGGCAACAATCCATCCAATGGTTCCCCAAACACGAACCTTTGGAAATTCAACCTGAGCCAAATGCGAAAATGTGATGGTGTTGCCAAGCCCAAGAGTTGGCATGTAGCAAAGCATGTAGGCGATCATGACCCAGACAATCTTCTGGCCGGATCCCATGTAGGCCGCTTGAGCTGAATTTGCGGTCGCGAGCAATTCCTTGGTTGCTGCGGGGAGATCACCTTGAGCAGAAA
Organism: Akkermansiaceae bacterium; assembly: GCA_039768565.1. GTDB lineage: Bacteria > Verrucomicrobiota > Verrucomicrobiia > Verrucomicrobiales > Akkermansiaceae > SW10. The sequence goes on from JBDNAG010000080.1 coordinate 2,496, forward strand.
GAGCCTGAATAATGTCGGCAGGAGGATTACCACCTGCCAGGAGAGCCTTGGCGGCCTCTGTATTTTTTAACGCCTCCAGCGCATCGGTCACCGCGGGATACAGAGCCTGGGTATCCGCTGCCATTCCCGGAATCAGACACATCAAAGCCCCACCAATAAGCATCAACACGCCCATGACACGCTCTGACGAAAAGTAGCGATCCGCTATCAACCCCAGAAATAGAGGAGCTATGATTGCGGCGATCGGTGAACTCTCATAGGCGCCTCCAACAAAGGCCCCAAGGTCATTGTTTCCCATCGCCAAGGCCAATGTTGCAAACCACGCCCCCCATGCAAAAAATTGCAGGAACATCATCACCGACAATTTCATGGTCGGGCTATTCTTAATTTCGCTCATAAATCTATATTATTTTTGTTGTTTAAGCCTCAACCCGCGTGCGTTTGCGGTAGGAACTCGGAGTCATCTCGTACATGCGCCGGAAGGCACGGGTGAAACTGGTCAGGGAGCCGAAGCCGGTGCGCTCGGCAATAACGCCAAGATCAAGCTCGCCCTGCTCCAACAGGTAGGTGGCCCGCACAAGACGGACCGAACGAACGAAGTTGCCTAGAGAAACTCCGGCACCATCGCGGAAGACTGCGCGCAAGTAGCTTTCAGAAACTCCCATGGCTTTAGAAAGCGCCGGCATTGCGAGATCGCCTTCGAGATTCTCCATAACGTACTTTTTAATCTGCGCCACGAGGTCCGTATCCGGCTCGGTTTTATTTTTAGCAGGCTCGGCGGTTTCCATTGCCTCGAAAACCCTGCCCAGGGCAATACTCGCCTGTAAGCCGTCTCCCTTTTGAAACTCACCGAGGAATTTCATCAGCAAGCTCCTGGCCTGCTCGTCCATTTTGCGCCCACCCGAACGCCAAAGCTCAAGAATTTGGCGCGCCGGACCCTCAAGATCAAAAGTAACGTATAGCCACGTGAACTTATCGGGAAGATCGATGTAGTAATGAATCTGATGGGGGAAAAGTAAATGAGCCTCACCTTGATGAATCTGCCGGGTATTGGTCTCCACCCCCATGCTCCCATCACCCTCCAGGGAAATTAGAAGGACATAGCGCGAATGCTGGTCATAGCGACCCGCTTTGGCTGAAATTCCGTCCCATCCGCTGGTCCGGTGGTCCTGCGCCATACGGCAGAATGAAACGATCTCGCGCGGTAAAATCTCGCCACCCCAATCCAAGCCATTGAAGTAATCATCCGGTTGGGGAAGATTCCTAGCTGTTTCGAGGAGCTGTATTTTGTCTGGCATCTTTCTATAATCCTGCCGCATCGGCATCAAGAAACCAGCCGACATTTTCATGTTTTTGCAAAAAGCTGGCCGGGACGTCCGATCCTACTTCACCGGACATTGCGCGATGGACGATTCCCCTCTTCGATGCCCCGCGAGCCATCAAAACCACCCGCCTGGCCTCCAAAATGGTAGCAACTCCCATGGTTATGGCATGAGTCGGGACATTTTCCTCACCACCGAAGCCCGGCGCAGCGTCTACGATCGTTTTGCGCGCTAAGGTCACACGGCGAGTCCGGCTATCCTGCTCACTTCCTTTTTCGTTAAATCCAATGTGTCCCTCGCCGCCAATGCCCAAGAGCTGCCAATCAATCCCGCCTGCAGCTTGAATCGCTGATTCGTAATCAGCCGCCGCTTGATTCGGATCATCCGATACCGAAGGCGGCACAGAAACATTTTCCGGCTTCACATCAACGTGATCGAAAAGATTTTTCCACATCTCGCACCAGTAGCTTCGCTCATGATCGCGCCCCAAAGCCTCATATTCATCGAGATTAAAACTGATCATATTTGCGAACGAAAGCCCCTCTTCCCGGTGACGCCGGATCAATTCCGCGTAGAGTGGCAGAGGCGTGCTTCCAGTCGCAAGCCCAAGAACTGCGGGCTTTCCTTCCCCCGCACGGCTTTTCAGAAGAGCCTCAACTTCATCTGCGAGGGCACGGCAAAGCCCATCAACTTCTCCCACCTGAGCCTCTTGCTTACCAATCTGAACTTTTTTCACGTAAATCGAAATAGCTTGTTGAGGCAATACGTAACCAGTTTCGACTATTGATCAAGCTTCTCTTTTTTCACGGCAAGATTGAACAAAACCAGCCGGCTTCTCTCAAGAACCAAGAAAACCCTTTAAAAACCAATGGACAAAAATCGACGTACAATCCTGAAAACCGGTACTGTAGCCTCGCTGGCCGCAGCCGTTCCCAACATCCTCAAGGCCCAAAACACGCCTAATCAGATCAAAATCGGCGTCATCGGTTGCGGCGGTCGCGGAAGCGGCGCTCTCGCCCAGGCAATGAATGCCGACCCCAATGTCATCCTCTGGGCCATCGGTGACGCCTTCGAAGGTGGAGTTCAAAACGCAATCCGCGTTGGTACCCGCTACAATGAGCGGATGCAGGCATCAAAGGAGCGCCAGTTTATTGGCATAGATGCTTATAAAGGAGTCATCACTTCCGGAGTGGATGTCGTCCTCCTCTGCACCCCTCCCCACTTCCGCCCGCAGCACCTTCGTGCCGCAGTCGAAGCTGGAAAACACGCGTTCGTCGAGAAGCCCATGGCCATTGATATGCCGGGTGTCAAATCCGTCATCGAGTCCGCCCAGATGGCCAAGAAGAAAGGCACCGCAATCCAACACGGCTTCTGCTGGCGCTATCACCCCGGCACCAAACAAGCTTACGAAAAAGTCCTCGCCGGTGAACTCGGTCGCGTCGTTTCCGTTTACGGAACCTACATGCTGAACCCAGTTGCACCTCTCGCCAACGGAGTGAAGAAGCCCGACGGCATGGGAGACGTTGAGTTCCAAATGCGCTACTGGCAGAACTTTGAGTGGCTCTGCGGCACCGCTCTCGTCGAGCAATGCATCCACACCGTCGATAAAGTCGGTTGGGCCATGAACGACATCGCTCCCATCGCGGCTGTTGCAAACGGTGGTCGATCCCATCGCCAGGACCAGTCCAATCTCTTCGATCATTACGACGTCACCTACGAGTATCCAAACGGAGTCATGGCACACGTTGGTCAGCGCCAAATGAACGGCACCCACAGCGACGTTAAGGACCGCGTCTTCTGCGAAAACGGCACCATGTATTCTCCAGGGCGTTGCTCAATCAAAGACGTCTCGGGCAAGACCACCTGGCGTGTCCGTCCTGAGAAGGGCAAGGAAGACAACATGTATCAGGTTTGCCACAACGAGTTCTTTGCTGCCCTTCGTGCCGGCAAGATCATCAACACCGGCGAATACATGGCCAAATCCACTGCCCTTGGACTCCTCGGTCGCGAAGCCGCTCACACCGGTAAGCGCGTCACCTGGGAAGACTATTGGAAGAGCGAAGAAGATCAGGCCCCAGACAATCTTAAGTTCAGCGATTCTTTCCCGGTCGCCCCAGTCCCCGAGCCCGGTCGCCCGCGCAAGCAGACTAAACCGGTTGGCGCATAACCCCTTAAAAGGTTTTAAAATTTCAAACGCGCACGTTCATTCGTGCGCGTTTTTTTTGGGCTTCTTTAAATCGGTCCTCAAGACTCCTTTTTACAAAATTTTAGGACGTCCAAGCTCGTCTTGAAAGTCACACTTTTTCATTCGAGATGAAGATATTTTTTCCATCTCTGATCACTCTTATTGCCATCCTCGCTTCTGCGACATCACATGCAGCAAGTGTCGAAGACCTAACCTTTGGAGACTGTAAAACCGTTGCCTTAGTCATTGGATTTGCCCCCCCATATCAGGAGAATTGTTTGTTCCGTCGTCGGTGGCGCATTCTTCGACTACAAGCTCTGCATCTCTATGACCATTCCTAGCTTCATCTCCAGAGTCATGTCCGGAGCCTTTGCGGGATGCGCTGTTTTGACCCAGATCAACCTAACTCACATCTAGAGCAATCTCCTGAATGACACTCCATTAATCACAAGCTTCTCGCTCCCAACGACCTCCCACCGCCTGACCGGTGCACGCTTCTTCTTCAAACCCGGACTAAATCTCCTGTCATGGAGAATTGTCAGCCTATCCGGTAATTGTTAGCTTTCCCTCCATGAAACAACTTTTGCCCGCTTTTTTGGCATCCACTTTTATCCTCTCCGCCAGCGGAGAACTCATGCCCACCTCGGCCGAGATCTTCGGAGCAAAATACGGAAGTCTCGATAACCGCGCCACCGGCGAATGGTGGAAGCGACAAGGACCACAGAATAAGCGCAAGGCCATGATCAACCTCAATGTTCCTCGGAACGAGGTCATTGGCTTCGCAGTTTATACGCTCGAAGGAAGTACGCTGAAAATGACCGCGCAGCTCTACCCCCTCAAGCCGGACGAAACCCAAGAGGTCCGCCTCGAGGTCAAGCAAGGCGACAGCTGGAAGGAAATCGCCAAACAAAAGGTCGTCTA
>JBDNAG010000081.1:0-23771 GCA_039768565.1 Akkermansiaceae bacterium
CTGGGAGCGGGCCGTTTTTTGGTGGGCGTTAGTGTCATTTAGTTTCGGTCGGAATGATACCGTCACCGGTTGGTGTGCCATGTTTGAGCCAGTCGAGGGTGAAGCGTGCGATGCGGGAGCCGTTATTGGATTCAGCGTGGAGATAGATGAATCCTTCGGAAGAGGTGCCGGGGCGGCCGGCGATGAGAGCGGAGTAGCCGCTGGGGCCTGGGAGGATGAGGCGTTTGACGGGCCATGTTTTTCCGCCGTCGAAACTGGCCCAGACGGTGCCTTGTTCGCGGGTGGCATTCGGGGTGTCGATGTTGCTGAAGATTAGGATATCTTCTCCTTCAATGGGAAGTCGGGTAAGGCCGCCCATACAACCGTAGGAGCGGTGCTGATGGCCGTCGGGAAGAATGTCGATGATGCGGAATTCTTTCCAGGTGTGCCCGCCATCTGTTGAGCGTGCTTCGCGACGGCGGGTGTTTTTCGGACGTTCCTGCCAGTGGACGCGGGAGTTGTAGTAAAGTGAGCCGTCGGAGAGTTCGACGATGCAGGCTTCGCCGGTCCCGTTTTCGGGAAAGGGTTCGGAGGTTTGCCATGTCTTGCCGTGGTCGTCGGAGTAGATGGCGTTGGTGTAATGCTCGGGCCATTTTTCACGGGCGTTTTTTCCAGCGTAGTAGCGGGATGGTCGGATGAGGCGGCCTTTGTGCTTTCCGTAGCGGAGGGTAATGCCGTGATCGTTCATGTGCATTGACGGATGGTGGCCTTTGGAATCGGGATGAATGACGGGGATCTCTTTTGTCCAGGTGAGTCCGTCGTCACTACTGCGATAGAGGGAAATCTTTGCGGGCGGGTGTCCTTCTTCGACGAAGGCGAGGATGTCGCCGGTTGTTTCATCGACGGTGGTGCCTCCGCCCTGGAAACCGGGATTGGCGATCGTGATTTCCGGGCTCCACGTGGTGCCTCCGTCGGTCGAGCGGCGGGCGCGAATGTGTTTATTACCCCATGTGGCGATGAGAGTTCCTTTTTTAGAGACAACAATGTTGGGGAAGCGTTCGTCTATGAAGAGAGATTGGACGAGTGGATCTTTGGAAGGTTGATCGAACTCGGAAAGGGGGATCTTTTGGAAGACCATGTCGGCAGTGGAAGATTCGTAGAGTATGCCGAGGTTGCTTTCGTCCACCATGACGAGGGAAGAATAGGCTCCGCCTTTCGTGTCGAGGAGGATTTGGGCTGACCATGTTTTTCCGTCGTCGGTGGAGCGGCGGATTGTCATGTGTGAGCGGGAATTTTTGTTGTTGGGATTGGAGAAGTAGAGGGTGCCTTTTCGGCTTGGATCGGAGATGAGAGAGGCCATGCAGACAGACTCGGGTAGTGCTGCATGATCGGTGGAGTGGACGTTCCATGTTTCCCCAAGGTCTGTGGTGTGGGAGACTGCGCGACCGTTTGTTTCAGACTTGTCAGTCCGGTTGCGATTGTCTCGGATGTTGAGGAGGAGGGATCCGTCGGAAAGTTCGGCAACGGCGCATTCGGTGGTGTTGTCGCGGGCAGGCTTCGAGACGTGCCATGTTTTTCCGTGGTCCTTGGACCAAGTGATGTTTGAGAAAGGAAGACCATTGCCGTCGCGGCCTTGGGTGGGCATAACAAGGGTACCGTTTTTCAGAGTGATGCCATTTCCGGGAGCGGGTGCGAAGAGGTGCCAAGCGGGGTCTTTGAGTTTACTGGTCCAGTTTTCGGGCTTGGACCAAGTGGCACCGTGGTCGACGGAGCGAACTACCATAAACTGGGTGGTTTTGTGGATGTCGAGTCCGGGTTCGGATCCTTTTCCACGCCATTGGTGGGTGTTGGGTTTGCCGTGGGTCCAGCAGGCTGCGACGAAGATTTCGCCGGTGTTATCATCGACGAGGATGCAGGGGTCGGAGCATCCGTTCTGGTCTTGGGGCAACCCACCGTGTTCTCCCATGTCCATAATGGGCTGCGGGGGTGACCAGGTCTGGCCTCCGTCTTTGGAAGTGCGGAGTCCAATGTCCATGTGTCCCTGAAGATCTCGTCGGGAATTGTAGCGCATGTCCGCGACAGCGAGGAGTTGGCCGTTTTTTGCCCGGGCGATTCCGGGGATGCGGAAAGTGTGGCAGTTGTGATCGCCTCGTTTGTGAATGGAGAAGGCGAGGCGTTGGGGATTGGGTGCAGCCAGGTTGAGTTTGATGGTGGTGCCGTCGGAGAAGCTATAGCTGGTGAGTTGGACGGATATCTTGTTGAGGAGACTGGCGTTGGGCTTCGTTCGAAGGGTGAGTTTGAACTTATGTTTTCCTTTCGGCAATTCGAGCGGGCCGGTAAGAGAGTGAGTTTTTGAGGGAGAGTTGATGCTGGCAAAGTGGCGATCTCCGGCGCGGCGGAGATGGGTGATTTTTACTTCCGCAATATCTTTAAGGTCGGTTGTGCCAGTGAGATTGAGGGCGATGGAGTTGAGTGTTTTCTCGGTCTTTGTTGGAATGGTGAATTCAAGAAAGGTGACTTCAGAGCCGTCATTGAGGACGGGGGTTGTGACTTGAGATCTGAGAATAGAGCACGAAGTGAGAAGAAAGAGGGCTAGAAGAGCTTTCATGAGTAGAGTTTACGTATTGCGATGGGGCGACTCTATCGTGCCGAGGTTCGTTGGGCGGGAGAAAGGGAGTTTGCGAGAACTGCTTGCCGACATTCGGTGATCACTTCGTCGAGAGAGAGCGATTCCCTTTGGTGCTTAATGAGTTGGGGGACCCACTTAACTCCCCAGCGGACGTGCATTGTTTCATCGATGATATCGTAGAGGACGGCTTCGGCTGAAGTGGTGTCGTTGAGTTGGACGTAGTTTTTGTAGGTCTCGTGTTTGAGAGCGAAAGAATCCTGTTCGATGATGTAGGTGAGAATGGCGTAGCGGCGCATTGGATCGTAAAGCTGACGCCAGGCGTAGTTGCCAATGAATTGAGGAAATTCGTGGAGTTCGTGGCCAAGCTCGCGGACTCGTTCTTCGCCCATCTTGCAGTGGCGGCATTCGTCATAACAATGACGGGCAATGTCGTAGTAGAACTCCCAATCCATGCCTTCGACTTCCCACAGAACGGAGCCGAGGGTTTCGGCGGCTTGCATTTCCATGGTGTAGTTGACGAACTGCCAGAGGGTGTGGGCATCGGTGTCTTCTATGGGCGGGCGTTCGAAGCCTTGAAGTTTTGTCTCGAATCTCGAATCTCGCTTGGCTTCACCGAAGGGGAGGATCGGGGAGTAGCCGGGAGGCGGGGAGGGAAGGTCGGTGGCACTTTGATCGCCGGTGACTCCGCCGGATGCCGAGATGAGCTCCCGGGTGTAGCCGGTCCAGCGCTGGACGAGGTGTTGATCGACTCGAGAAGTCGCAACGCGGGCGAGGTAGGATTCGGCCCATTCGATTTGAGATTCTTTTTGCGCGGCGGCCCGCGTGAGGATGTCGATTGAAGGTGCGTCCCAGGTCTCGTGAGTTTGGGCAAGGTAGTCGCGGTAGGCTTTGGCGAGGGCATTTTTGACGCCAAGATAACAACCGGCAATGGCTTCGAAGTCATGTTGGGCCGAGGCCAGGATTTGGATGGCGGGAAGGACGGATCGATTGACAGTCGAAGTGTCGGGGCGATTGACGCGGAGTTCCCAAAGCCGGGTGCGAAGTTCGCGCGCCGATTGAAGGTCCTGCCAAAGGTGGAGGCCAACCTCATGTTTAGCCTCCCAGAGCCGAATGCCCGGGAGCCAGCCGCCTAGAATTCGGGCGGTATGGGTTTCCCAGGATTGAAGGTGCTTAAGTTCAGAGATGCGTTGTTTCGAGTTCGGCATTTTCATTGTTCCAGGGTGGCTTAATCTATCGATCCCTCAAGAGGAGGTAAAGATAGGGGATGGTTTTTAGAATTTAAGAAAACTGGTGTGGAAATGGGGCCAGATTGCTGTCATTGTGAGGGAGGTGAAACAGAGGGATATTTCATGATGCGATTGTTTTTTTTAATGGCTTCGTTCCTTTTATGGGGTGGGTTGGTGGCAAGCCCCTTGAATGTGGTGATGATTGCGGTCGACGACATGAGACCTGAATTGGGATGTTACGGGGCGGAGCATGTGAAGAGCCCAAACATTGATCGCTTGGCTGCGAGCGGGTTATTGTTCGAGCAAGCATTCTGCCAGCAGGCGATATGCGGGCCTTCACGGGCGAGTCTGCTGACCGGATTGCGACCTGATGCCGTGGGAATTCACGGGAACCATGCCCATTATCGCGACAAGAACCCGGGCGTGGTAACATTGCCGCAATTTTTTAAGAATGCCGGTTACTTCACGGCGGCCTGCGGGAAGATCAATCATGGTGTTTTTCCAAAAGGCAAGGCCCCAAAATGGGATGTCATGGGTGATGAAAAAAGTTGGAGTGTTCCGGCCTTTCGACCAGGTCCCCGATACTACTACACCGAGGAAGGGGTCGAGGCCGCCCAGGGAATTTTTCGGAAGATGTTTCCTAAAAGACCCTTGGCTGACTGGGATCAATATTTGGTTTTTGGCCCCGCCGAAGAAGCTGCTCCGGTGGAGGATGATGTCCTTTACGACGGGCAGGTTGCCAGACGTGCGGTGGAGTATTTGGAAGGCTTTGGAGGGAAGCAAGATCAGCCCTTCTTTTTGGCGGTTGGGTTTATAAAGCCGCATTCGCCTTACATCGCGCCCGAGAAATATTTTGATCTCTACGATCGGGAGAAGATTCAGTTGGCAAAGACCACGCAATGGCCGGAAGGGGCTCCAAAGTTTGCGGGGCATGGATCTGGGGAGAAGAGGCGCTACACCGATCAGCCGAAGAAGGGAGCATTTACCGATGCCAATCAAAGAGAGACTCGGCATGCCTACTATGCCTGTATCAGCTACATAGATGCCCAAATCGGACGAGTTTTGGATGCATTGGACGAGAATGGACTGGCTGACAATACGGTGGTGATGCTGTGGAGTGATCACGGGTATCACTTGGGCGAGAAAGGGCTTTGGGGGAAGACCACGAATTACGAGTTGGACACCCGTGTGGCGATGATTTGCCGGAAGCCTGGAATGAAGGGCAAGGGCATGAAAACGAAGGCTCTGGTCGAACTGGTGGATGTTTATCCTTCACTGGTCGATTTGTGTGGCTTGAAGGTGGGGCGTCAATTGGAGGGGAAGAGTATTGCGGCTCTTCTTGAAGATCCGGGGAGAGATTGGAAAGGGGCGGCATTTTCCCAGTTTGGGAAAGGGAAGGCGAAAGGATTCGCGATGAGAACGAAAGAGTATCGGTATGTGGAGTGGATTCAAAACGATGAAGTGATCGCAAGAGAGCTCTATGATCGATTGGAGGATCCAGGCGAAGAGTTGAATCTGCTGAATGGAGATGAGAGGTCGGAGGTTGCGGAAACACTGTCCTTGCAGCTCAATCGTGGAAAGGGTTGGCGTAATGTTCTTCCGAGATGAGATGAGGTGGATGCATATGCGGACCAGCAAAGCCGTGGAGTTTGAAAGAAGATTGAGGGGGGCTTTCTTGGTTTTGTTCTTCCTGATTGGGAGTTGGGCCGATGGCGCTTTGGAGTTGGCTTTGCCGTTTACTGATCATGCGGTGCTGCAGGCGGATAAGATTCTTCCGGTTTGGGGAAAGACGCTGCCGGGTGGGATCGTGATGGTGAAGTTGGGAAATCGATCGAGAAAAACGACAGCTTCGGCGGAGGGATTCTGGCAGGTGGATTTTGAAGCGACCGGACCATCCGCAAAAGGAATCACGATGACGGTGATTTCCGGTAGAGAGAAATTGATGCGTAAGGATCTCGTTTTTGGAGAAGTTTGGATTGCCACCGGACAATCAAACATGCGCTGGATGTTGAAAGACTGTGAGGGAGGAAAGGAAGAGGTCGAGAGCGGTGGTGACGCGAAGATTCGGGTCTTTAATTTTCAAGGCCGGCTGCATCCCGGCGGGGCCCGGTATTCACGGGAGTTTCTCGGTCAAATTGATGAGAGCAATTACTATGAGACTGAAGGGTGGCAGCTCGCTTCGCCCCGGAGTCTCGCCGAGTTTTCAGGGGTCGGTTATTTCTTTGCAAAGAAGCTTAGAAAGGAACTCGGGATTCCGATCGGGGTGATTCATCTTGGAGTTGGAGGTAGTCCGATCGAGGCTCATTTGCCGAAGGGAGCATTTTTGAGAGATGAACGGTTGAAGGATTTGCTTAATGACTGGTGGATCAACCCTGATTACCCGCGGTGGTGCCGCGAAAGAGCGGCGCTGAATCTCACCGAATGGTTCAAAAATCCGGTCGAGGGGAAGAGTCCTCCTCATCCTTTTGCTCCGACCTTTTTGTGGAACGCAGGGGTGCAACCCCTGCTGCCATATCCGATCAAAGGATTGCTATGGTATCAGGGGGAATCGAACGCGACTCTGAGTGGCGGTTCGGGAGCGTCAGCATCCAAAGTGGTTAATCGTCGGAAGTTTGACGCATTAATTCAGTCGTGGCGAAGGGCGTGGAGGATTGAAGATTTGCCAGTCTACTATGCCCAACTTCCCGGACTGAATCGGAGTTGGTCAATGTTTCGGGAAATGCAATTGGAGGCTTCTCGGGAAAACGAAAGTGTTGGAATGGCGGTGACGATTGACGTTGGGCATCCCACCAACGTACACCCAACCGACAAGCGTCCGGTGGGAGAGCGTTTGGCGCGTCTGGCTCTGGCTAAAACCTATGGAAAGGATCTGGTGGCGGAAGGTCCGATCGTTTTGAAATTCAGGCCTGCCTGGGACAAACTGTGGGTGGATTTTGATCAAGTGATTAAAACTTCCGATAATGGGGACCCTGTTGGTTTTGAAGTTGCAGGAAAGGACCACAAATTTCATTCGGCGAAAGGAAGAGCGGAGGGGAAGTCTCTCGTCCTCACTTCGGAACAAGTTGCTCTTCCGATTGCAGTCCGCTATGCGTGGGCCAATGATCCCAAATGCAATCTTGTTAATGCTGAAGGCTTGCCGGTGAGCCCGTTTCGGAGTGACGATTGGCCGGTGAGAAAAGCAGGAAAGATCCGGGTTGCCTGTATTGGTGATTCAATTACGGCCGGGCACGGAATTCCGAATCCCGGTGAGCACTATCCATCGGTCTTGGGGGACCTGCTTGGAAAAGACTACCAGGTGAAAAACTTTGGGAATTCAGGTCGAGGCGTGGTGAGACGTTCCATGAAAGGCAATGAGAAGAGAGGGTATGTCTTCATGCGGGAGCATGAACGGGCGCTGGATTTCGAAGCTGATATTGTAATCTGCAATCTTGGAATCAATGATCTGATGGATTGGGAAGCGTTCGGGAAGGATGAGTTCGTGAAGGATTACCAAATGTTGGTAAGAGCCTATCTGAATCTTCCCTGGAAGCCCCGGGTTATTCTTTGGAGCCGACTTGCTCCGCTCTTTCCTGGGCAGACGTTTTATGGGAATGCTCGTGTGGGGAAGATTAATAAGGCAATTGAGAAGGTGGCGGAACTCGAGGGGGTTGAGACCGTCGATATGGAATCTCCGCTGAAGGGGCACCCTGAATGGTTTCCGGATCATTTGCACCCGAATGCGGATGGTGCGAGGACGATCGCTGAGGCAATGAAAAAATACCTTACCTCAGGGAAGTGATGACGGGTAATCCACCCTTGGCCGCGAAGAATTGACCCCCCGTTGAGGGATAATGGATCAAGATGGTCGGGGCGACAGGATTCGAACCTGCGACCTCTTCACCCCCAGTGAAGCGCGCTACCAAGCTGCGCTACGCCCCGACACTCGCCTTTCAGCGGGCGCGTTTTGCCAGAGATCACCTTTTTGGCAAGGAATTTTCGCTTTGGAGAGTGAAAAGCCAATAAGGGGCCTCGATGGGTTTGCATTTCGGCACAGGACGGGACAATCTCCCGGCAAGGAATGGCGGCGGGCAAAAAAGTATCGTGGAATTTGGAAAACCTTGTGGATTTCGAGGTGGCGGTTCAGCAATCGCCACGCGTCGACGTCGAAGTGGGTCGCCAAATTCGTGGGAAGATTCGCGAAGGGAATTTGTCGGATCTGCCCATGCGTCGATGGGCCTTTAAGGAATGGCTTCGATCGAAAAACACCGGTGCTGGAGCCAAGGTTGTTTCGGTGACGAGACTACTGGCTGTGGTTCTTCTGGTTGGGACTTTTCTGATGGGAGTGGGTGTCATTCGAGGGATTGTGACTAAGGTGGATGGCAGTTCTTCATTGAATATATGGGTGCTGCTCGCAGGAACGATCGGTATACAGTGGCTCTTGCTTCTAGGGGGCTTGATTAGTTTTCTTTTGGCTCGCTACTGGATCGGAGGAGTTGGTTGGTTAAAAGACCTGTTGTCGTCGGTGGTGAGGAATCTGGCAGGCAAGATTAGTCCTGATACATGGCAATCCCTTATTCAGGGAAAAGGAAAACAGCCGTCGGCAATGGCTTGGCGATTGACTAGGCTCCTTCAATTGGCAGGTGTTGGCTTCAATCTGGGATTGATTGTCGGATTGTTTGGCCTCCTTTGGTTCACCAATGTCCGTTTTTACTGGGAATCGAGTTTATCCCAATTTGGCGGTGAGAGCCTAGGCAGGGTGACGCGATTTTTAGCGGCAGTCTGGGGTGGCGGAGGGCTTTCTGATACCCAGATCGCGGGACTGAGGGACGTTTCCGATGAAACCGGTGGTGAAAATTGGAATGCTTTTTTTCATTTCATATTTGTAGCTTTTTTGGTGTGGGGTCTCTTACCACGCCTGCTGCTATGGGGAGTGGCTGTTTCCAAAGAGCGAAAAACGTTGGCTGCTCTAGAGTTTCAGGATGTCGATCACCGGAAGCTTTGGCGTGAAATTAGTCGGGTCGAGAGGGCGGTGACAATGGAGGGAATGAGGGACGGGGTGGTTCTTCTTGACGTAGGTGGACTTGGTATCGAGGCAGACGCCATTCGGCCCTTCCTTTTGCAGAAGCTTAGAGTGAACCCTGAGAAGAGTTACGCAGTTGGAATTCTTGATGCATCGGAAGAGCGGGAAGCCTGGCAAGCAATGAAATCGGCTCCCTGTGGGGTTGTCTTGCTGGTCGAGGCCTGGGCTCTTTCTCCGAAGCAGATTTCGGCATTAATTTTTCGGATTCGGAAAGAAGCGGGAGAGGAAACGGTCCTGCGGATCTTAGTGATGGGAGACGGGATCGAATCCCCTGATGGGAATGATTATTCGACGTGGCAGGGGTTTGTCGATGGACTACGTGACCCAAAATTGGAATGTGTAGCCTTTGAAGGATGAATGAATGGGTGACAGATGCGCCGACTTTTGCGGTGGTTGGAAAAATCAACATGGGGAAGTCTTCCGTGCTTTCGACCTTGTTGGAGATTGATGACGACAAGCTGGTCCGGGTGAGCTCAACTCCTGGAGAAACGACGCGTTGCCATGCACTTCCATTAATCTTCGATGACAAGGAGATGATTCGTTTTGTGGATACTCCTGGGTTTTCGCGAGCATTGGAGGTGATGAGGGTGATTCAGGATTTGCACGGCGAGGGAACACCCGATCGGGCTACGGTTCGGCGTTTTGTAGACGAACAGCTGGAAAAGGGGGAATTCGAGGACGAAGCGCGCCTACTGGAGCCAGTCGTAGAAGGTGCAGGGGTGCTTTATGTAGTGGATCCGTCCAAGCCCTTGCGGGACGCTTTTGTTGCCGAGATGGAGATTCTTCGGTGGACGGGAACGCCGCGGATGGCCTTATTAAACGAGAAGGTGAAATACTCTGATCGAACGGAGGAATGGAGGGGCCGTTTAGGGAGTTACTTTAATCTTGTTCGCACCTTTAATGCGCACCACGCCAGATTTGAGGAGCGACGGAGTCTGTTAAAATCACTACTCGAAATTGACGAGAAGAACAAGGGGCGGATCGAACGGACGATTCGATTGATCGACAGTGAATGGGAACAGCGTCGTGAGGAGAGTGCCGAGTTCATCATGGATTTCCTTTCCAGGGCGTTAAAGCATCGTGAGACCGAGAAGATCGATGAAAAAGAAGAGGAGCTGGAGCACCGGAAAGAACGGGCGAAGGAGCAGCTAAAAAAGCGGTATTATTCCAGCATCGCGATTCTGGAGGAGAAAACCTACCGGAAATTGCTTAAACTCTACCGTCATAAACTTCTGAAGGTAGAGGTGGTCGAAGAGAAGTTTCATGGAGTTGATTTAAGTTCCGAGGAAATCTGGCAAAAATGGGGGCTGTCGCGCTCGCAATTGGCGATTGCCGGGGGCTTGGCCGGAGGAGCTGCAGGAGCGGCCATCGATATTGGTACGGCAGGATTGACTCATGGATTTGGCACCGTTTTTGGGGCTTTGACCGGCGCCGGTGGCGCGTTCTTTAAAGGTGATAGCCTCCCGGAGTTAAAAATCACGGCTCAAGGAGTGACTTTCGACGGAGATCGCCGCAAGGCTCTCATTATGGGGCCGCCTGAGAGCGACAACTTTGCTTGGATCCTTTTGGATCGGGTTTTATCACATTATCAAGAAATTGTGACGAGATCACACGGAAGACGTGATGAGGGCATGATCGAGGGAAATGGTGAGGGCTGGGTGCGGAAGTTCGGACGGGAACGACGAACATTATTTCAGAAATGGATCATCGGGCAATTGAAGGGCGCTGAGCGGAGCTTCGACCCCGAGGTCTTCCGTGAGCTTATTGAGGTGCTGGCAGAGGTTGAAAATGGCTAAATGCTGGCCAATTTGAGCTAAGTTCTCTAAGTTTTTGGCTAGTTGATGAATTTTTTTCGATGGCTAACGTCCAAGCAGTTGATGGCACCCTCTGGGTTCTCTCCTGATGCTGGGGCTGCTGATGAGGAAATTCCTGATCACAAGCTTATAGAAGCATGCCAAAAAGGGGATGCTCGTGCATTTGAGACCCTTGTGACGCGCCATCGAGGAAAGGTTTATGCGATGGTTCAAAATATGATCAAAAATGAGGCTGATGCCTGGGATCTGTCCCAGGAGGTCTTTCTGAAGGTTTGGAAAGCCCTGCCCAAGTTTGAGGCTCGTGCCAAGTTTTCGACATGGCTTTATCGCATCACCCACAATGTCGTTTACGATTGGTTGAGAAAGCGAAAAATCGACTCAGCCGGAGAACTGGACGATGGGATCCTTAACGAAGGTGACATCGCGGCAGGAGCCAGGACTACTCCGACGCCAATGGCGCGGCCCGATCAGGCTCTTGCCAATGCTGAACTTGGGGAGCGGATTAATGCCGCTCTCGCAACTTTAAACGCAGAACATCGCGAAACGGTCCTTTTGAGAGAAGTTCAAGGCTTCGATTACAAGGAAATCGCAAAGGTGATGGAATGCTCTCTTGGGACGGTGATGAGCCGTCTCTACTACGCCCGTAAAAAACTCCAAGCCCTACTCGGCGATGAAAAAGGAAAAGACTGAAGAATTATTCGTTAAATGGATCGATGATCAATTGACCTCTGAAGAAGGGAGCCAACTTGATGCCCTGTTTCAGGCGGATCCGGATCTTAAAGCCGTTCTTACGGAGATGAAGGCGCTGTCTAAATCTGTTTCCGCTGAAGTACCGGTGTCGGTCGATCCACCCTATGGTGATTTTTTCAACAGCCAGTTGATGCGAAAGGTGGATCTAGAGATCGAGGCCCGGACTCCGGCAAAAAAAGCGGAGCGGTGGTGGGAATCTTTTCGGTGGGCCTGGGCCCCGGTTGGCGCTCTAGCCCTAGTGCTCTCATTTTTTGCAGGTCACCGGGTTGCTCGTCCAGCTGAAGTTCCTGTTGCACAAGGGCAGAAAATCACAACCAAGGTGGAATCTCTCCCAACGGTTTATTTCACCGGGGAATCCCTGGATGCCGTGGTGATCGCAGATAGTGATGGAGATGTGTCTGCGATTGTCGTGAATGGCCTTTCGGCAATTCGCGACGATATAGACTTCGGCATGGTAACCACAAGCACTGTAACTAGGAGTAGTGCAATTACTGTTACTGAATTACCGAAAAGTTATGCCAGATCTGAGGCACATCGTTTTGATTAAGCCATTATGAAGATCTCCCTCATAACTTTTATTCTCTGTTTTTTGGCTCCGGGTCTATGGGGCCAGGATCCGGGTATGAAGTCGATTGGCTCAATGAGCGTTCAGCTTCTTTTCGCGACCAATGATGATCCCGCTGCTGCCGGCGGAATTGCCAAGGATGTCCCGAAATCCGAGATTAAGAAACTGAAAGCGATTGAAGGGCTTGAGTTTGAGCACTATCGCTTGTTGGGAGTGGACACGCCGGACATCCTTAAAGGATATGAGAGCTGGGCCACTCCTTTGCGACCGTCCAAGGAAATTCTGGTGAGCTTCCAACCCATTCGGAAGTCTGGAGACAAGAAGTTGCAGATGGTTCTCGAATACTGGCAGAGCAAGCGAAAGGTTTTCAGTGTGAATCCGACTTTATCCAAGGGGAAGGCTCTCTATTTGCTTGGCCCTGAGTGGCGAAAGGGGCGCTTGATTTTGGCGGTGAAAATTGAGAAGCTGACAGAGTCATGAGAGTTCTCCTCCTTTTCATTCTTGCGCTGTTTGGTGTGGATATGCGGCTCTCGGCGGAGATGGTTTTCGAAAAAAAAACGATCGAAGTCCATGTGAAGCCTGGCCAAAACTTGGCGATGGGACTGTTTCCCTTTGAAATCGTAGGGGAGGGCGAAACAATCGTTAAGGCTGATGTGTTTTGCACCTGCCTGACTCCTCAAATCCCACTTGGCCCTGATCGCACGGCAAAACTCGATTGGAAGGTCGGTGAAAAGGGAGTCATCAAGGGGCGCTTTGAAACCAAGCAATTTTTAGGAACAGTCGAGAAAGCGATCGAGATCACTTTGGCTGGCGGCAACAAGGTTACTTTGAATTTTCGGGTCATCATCCCGGAACTAATCAAACTCGAGCCTGCGACATTGAAATGGAACAAAGGAGAGGCGGCCGATGAACGAGTGGTCAAAATTACTGTCGATCACGACAAGCCGATCAAGATAGTCTCCGACATGGGGAATAATGACAAGGTCTTCCCATACACCCTGAAAACGATCAAGGAAGGTTGGGAATATGAGCTTCGAATCAAACCTACGAGCACCGAAACTTCAGGGATGGGCATGATCAGTTTACGAACAGATTCTACTTTTCCCCGCTTTAAGCGGAAGGTTCTTTATGCGGTGGTTCGGCCCAAGACGGTTCGCAATCCTGTTAAGATTAAGTGAGATGAAGCGTCTGGCTGTTACTACATTTTGTGTCAGTTTTCTAAGCTCACTAGCGGCTTTTATTACCTTCCAGATGGTTGGTTCGCCAGATCGCTTGGTTGCTTGTGGTCAGGATTCTCTACCTGAACATTTTGTCTGTCTTTCAACTGTCAGGGAATGGAATTCTGATGAAGTGTTGTGGGTCGATGCGCGTCCACGCGATCAGTGGCAAAAAGATGGCGTCGATGGATCTGTGCTCGTCAATGATCAGGAAGATTGGATCGACTTGGAATTCTTCTTTATGGAGAAAATGAACGAGGCCTACAAACCAATCGTAATCGTTTACTGTAATCAGTCCGGTTGTGGCTCTTCCAAATATGTAGCTGATCAATTACGTGAAAAGTATTCCGAAGCTTTGGGTTTTCAGGTCTTCGTTCTTGAAGGCGGGATTAATGCGCTCAAGCAAGAGCTATAGTTTATTGTCCGGTCCAGTCAGAGGAGTCGAGATGAAGGACTTTGAGGAATGGTCTTTCGGGATCCATTTGCAATTCCCAGCCTAGAGTCATGGAGCAAGGAATTACTTCGCCTCTAATTCCGAGATCTTTGATCTTAAGAAATACATCCGAATTTCGTGCAACGTAAGCTTTGGCTAAAGGAGGTGAGTTTTTGGCAAAATTGGTGTGGAATTCGATAAGTGCCATTTTGTCCGAGAAAGGAATATCGTCGAAGCTGAAGTTGGCATAACTGATAAGACAAGTAGTGGCTTCAATCTTCTCAGTAGGTGTTTGAGATAGCGTTAGAAGTGTCTCCTGATACGAATCAAGGAAGGCATCGGTGTTAACCATGGTCTTATTGCTGATTGGGTCACAGACAATTTGAATTATGACGGATTTCTCATTTTTGTCGCCGTTTCCTATGAAAACGATTGAAAAGTAGGCTTCAAAAATCATTTCATTCGAGCGTGTTTGAATGAGATCGGGGGTTAAATGATCGGGCAATGAACTTGCGAGAATTCCCAAGGCGAAATCGGAGCTACTGCGATTACTTGGAGTTAGAAGTGGTCGTCGTTGTGATAAGTCACGGGCTTCCAAAAAAGCAGCGAGGACTTCACGAGCCTTTAGAAGTAGTTCGGCATTCCCCGGCTTTTCATTCTCGGGGGGCGGAAGGGCGATGTCTGGCTCCAATAGCTCAACTTCCAGTCCAAGAGGTTGAACTGTTTCTGGAGTCGGTTGCTCGGATTGGGTGACTTGAATGGGGCGGGCGGATTCAGAATAGTGGGGTGGTTTTACTGAGTTTTGTGGAGTAACTCTGGAGGATACTGAAAAAATCACTCCAATGGTAAGGACCAAAAAGGAGAGAGGAATAATCAGAGCAATCCATGAACTCTTTTGGCGGGTGTAGGGTCGAGACTGTGGAAATGGAGGCAGTTCTTTCGTTTCATGAAGTTGGGGAACAGGAGGTGGATCTACGGATTTGATCTTTGCCGGGCTCGGGACGCGAGGCTTCGGTGCTGAGATTAATTCAACGCATTTTGGGCACGGTCCAACAATACCACCTAAGCTTGCCGGCACAGTGAGGCGGGTTTCGCAGTGGGGACAGGTGAATTTGATGAGCTCTTTTTGGGACACTTAATCGAAAAATAGAGTGTTTTTCTGACAGAAAACGGGCTGGGAGCAATCAGCTTCGTTTACAATCTGGGATTGGCTGATAAGGCTCACGACCGTGAGGAGATTGTTTTGGTTCGTTCTGGATTCGTTTGGAATTGGTGGAGCGCCGGATGCTGAAAAGTTTGGAGATGCGGGTAGTGACACCTTGGGGCACATCGCCACGTGGTTTCTGAATAACGAGGGTCGGGCCTTAAATCTTCCAAATCTAAAAAAACTTGGGCTCGGTGGGGCATACGAATTGGTTCATGGTCAACTGCCCGCGGGGTGGATAGCCACAGACATTGTAGGAGCATTCGCTGCTGCCACTGAGATTTCGACCGGAAAAGATACACCGAGTGGGCATTGGGAAATGGCCGGAGTGCCGGTGAGATGGGATTGGGAGTATTATTCGAATATTAAGAACTGTTTTCCAAAAGGTTTGCTGTTCGAGATCTACGCGAAGGCTGGGCTTCAGGGATCGCTTGCTAATCAGCATGCCTCGGGGACTGTCGTGATTGAGGAATTTGGAATTGAGAGTCTGGAGAGCGGATTGCCTATTTTTTATACCTCGGCAGATTCTGTATTTCAAATTGCCGCCCACGAAGACCATTTTGGATTGGAGCGGTTGTATGAACTTTGCGAATTGGTGAGAGAGCTCACTCTGGACCCCTTGGTGGGACGGGTCATTGCTAGGCCATTTATCGGTAAGCCGGGGCAATTTACGCGGACAAAAAACCGTCGTGACTTTGCGGTTAGGCCACCAAAGGCAACGGTATTGGAATTAGTAAAAGAGGCAGGGTTCCCGGTTACGGGAATCGGAAAGATTGGAGACATTTTTTCGCACGTAGGTATGACGAGCGAAGTAAAAGCAAGTGGGCACCCGCAGCTTTGGAGAGAGACACGGGAAGCTGCTATAAATCGTGGTTTGATTATGACAAACTTCGTTGACTTTGACATGCTCTATGGTCATCGCCGAGATCCGCGTGGATATGGTCTCGCTCTGGAAGAATGGGACCGTGAGTTGGGCAAATTTCTCGACGAGATTTCAGAGGGCGACGCCGTTATGATTACGGCTGATCATGGTAATGATCCTACCTGGAATGGCTCCGATCATACCCGTGAACGGGTTCCTGTTCTAATGAATGACGGCGGATTTCCCGGTGTCGGAGATATGGGAATCCGGCTATCGTTTGCTGATATTGGTGCGACCGTTGGAAAGTTCTTCGGTGTGGAGATGGACGAGGGAACCGTTATTGAGTAGTCCTAGGATATGCCTACGCCACACCTTGAAACAGCCCTGGACGGTTTCGCAGAAACGATTCTCCTCCCTGGCGATCCTTTGCGGGCCAAGTTTATCGCGGAACGTTTTCTAGAGGACTGCAGCGAAATCAATTCGGTGCGTAACATGCTTGCCTACACGGGGACTTATAAAGGGGTTCCGATTTCAGTCATGGGCACGGGGATGGGGATTCCATCCATTTCCATTTACGCCAAGGAACTCATTACTGAATATGGAGTGAAAAATCTTATCCGGGTTGGAAGCTGTGGAGCTGTCTCGACAAAAGTGAAGGTCCGCGACGTTCTGATCGGAATGGGTGCCTGCACAGACAGTGGGGTAAACCGGACAAGGTTCGGTGGACATGATTTTTCTGCGATTGCTGACTTCGATTTACTTTCTGCCCACGTCTCTGCCGCGAGTGAACTTGATGTGCCTGTGAGGGTTGGAAATCTTTTTTCAGCTGATCTTTTCTACACTCCTGATACCAAAATTTTTGATTTGATGGAGAGTATGGGGGTTCTTGGGGTGGAGATGGAAGCTGCCGGACTTTTCGGGGTGTGTGCCGAGTTTGGGGCGCGAGGAATGGCTATATGCACTGTTAGCGACCATATCCGGACGGGGGAGAGCACTACAAGCGCAGAACGAGAGAGCAGTTTCACCGCGATGATGGAAGTGGCGTTGGAAGCAGCAGTAAAGATCGTATCATGAAGGACGAGGAACTAATCGAGGCTGCGATGTCAGCCCGCTCAAGCTGCTATTGCCCTTATTCTTCTTTTCCAGTGAGCGCCGCTTTGCTTGCTGATTCAGGACGGATCTACACGGGGGTAAATGTGGAGAATGCATCTTACGGTCTGACAATCTGCGCAGAGCGGGTTGCAGTTGGTTCTGCAATCTGCGCAGGGGAAAAGAGGTTCGAAAAACTCGTAGTCGTTGTGAGAGGCGGGGGAAGCCCTTGTGGCGCGTGCCGTCAGGTTCTCAATGAATTTTCACCCGAATTACCTATTATCATGGTTGATGAAATGGGAAGGGTGACCTCTCAAACCAATTTGCTTGAGCTCCTTCCGCGGGCATTTGGGCCGCAGTCGCTTTAGCAGAACTGCTCTTTAATGCCCCCGAAGTCGGAACAAAAATTCATCAGGTGAAATATCACCGCTACCGTCGGAGTCAAGGCGACTCCAGATGGCATTAAAAATGAAATCAGGGAGAGTACTGACTCCGGGGATTGTCAGGTATTCCTCGGGAGAAATGAGGTCGTCCTCACCCGCGATCGATGAGAATTTTTCCTGTCTCCGTTGCTCGATTTGCTCTCGCAGTACTGCGCGAGCCATGGCTACCTCCTTTCCCGAAATATTGCCATCTTGATCAAGATCTATAGAGGTTCTCTTTTTCTCTCGAAGCTTGGAGCGAAGATCCCGAATAGCCTGACGCTCTTCTTCGTCAATTTCACCGTCGGAATTTGTATCGAAATGCTTCAAAAAGTCCGGAAGATTACCGTCGTCAAACACCTTGTCCTGCGAAAATGCCGGCATGGCAATCACAGTTAAAAGTAGGGTGAAGCTTCGCATAAAATGGATATCTGTAAGAATGTTAGAGCTTTTTGAGGATGAATCGAGCCTGAGATTCGATAAAAACGTGTATTTATTCCCAAAGGGAAATGCCAATGCGAAAGAATTGCCTGTTCTGAGGTGAAAATGAGAATGTCATTTCGTTTCCTGTTCCTGCCAACCTAGGCTCTGAAGTCCAAGTTTCGAGGTCGTCGCTAGTCTCTATTTCATAGATACGTCCTTCCTGAGAAGGGAATGAAACTTGAACCATACTTTCTTTGATCGAAACATTAGGGCGGAAGATTGATGTCCCCGAGAGTGGATCGGTTCCAGCGAGAAAGCTTTCAAAATAATCGTCTTGTCCATCCTGATCACTGTCTGCCTGCTCTGGATTTGTTCCGATTTCAATCTCTTCTTGGTCTGGAATCTGATCGCCATCCTGATCAAGGAGGGCTGTAACGATCAGGTTGTCGATGGCAATACCCTGCGGTTGAGGGCTGGCGCCAAAACTTTGTCCGACATTCAATTCTCCCGGCGTGTGACTACCTGGCTGAATTCCCCACTCAAAGTCTTCGCCGACTCCTCCGGATCCGGTCCGGGCGATACTGCGTTGCCCTACTGGTGTGCCTGGGCCTTGAGTGACCTCAACAGAAGTGGAGGTCATTCCGGCGGCGATTCCGTCGACCGCAGTGAAGGTTCCTTCGTAGCTCAAAAATTCGCGGACTACCCCCTCGATTTCAAGGGCAATTCCATCTGGTCCGCCATTCTGAATTCCCGGGATTTCTCGAGAGTAGAAAGCTGGTGATCCGGGCGTGTTTGATGGCCCAGGCGTGAACGTGGCAAGTGAGATGCTTGTTCCATAAAGTCTCCCGTTGTTTCCGTTATAGAGGTGAACAATCACAGATGATAGCGCACCGGAGAAGGCTTCCCCGACAACAACTTCGACGAATTCTCCTGAGTCTGAACCTCCATTATCGTAGTGGAATTCATTAATGAAAACATCTGAGGTCTGCGAGCCTCCAAGTTCTCCCGGTGTAAACTTCACCTGAAGTTCGATTTCATCACGATCTGCCCAATTCAGATTCCGGACGTAAGTTGACTTGGATTGTGTCTCCGGTGGAGACAGCTGCCCGCTTTGTCCGTTCGTTGTCGGTTGGAAATTCAGATTTGGGAGGGGGATTTGATTTCCATCCTTGATGATCGAAACCTCCAGCTTGTCCTTAGATCCCTGAGTGAAGCGCCTCCAATGCTGAGCATCGAATTTAATCTGCAGGGCCGGAATAACTTGTCCTGAATCATTACGGTAGCTTGTTTGAAATGAATTCTCCGAGGAGGTCGAAATACCCAAGGATCCCTGGTAGGAGCGGGCTCCATTCAGGGTGGAACTGCCATCATCCAATCCAATCCAAGTTACGCTATCGTCAGACCACGCGGCAAGAGATTGATCGCCTTCAAAGCCCTCGAAGTTTTCAACGACGGGAGAGGTGAGGTTTGACAGGGAATAGAATTTACGGTCGGAATCTTGAATTGTAACAGGAGTGACGCTTCCGATGAATCCAGCTGCGGTGGCGATCACTTCGATGATTTGATCGCCGTCACTAATCTTATCCGATTTTGGTTTAAGGCTTGTTGTGGCTTGAGTGCCATTAGCCGGAATGGTGAGGATCGTCTCCGTTATTGAAGCTTCGGAGAGATCACTTGATTGAAGAGAGATTTGGACGGTGCTCGCTGCTGGTTCGGCCAAGGTTACTGTAACCAAGGAAGCGGGTGAATCCTCATCGAGGACGGCCTGAGCCACGGTAAGATCCAACTGAAGGCCTCCATCAAGTTCGAAATCTCCAAATATCGGATAATGATCAGAGGCTGCTTCACTGGTTATCTCTGACAGTGGGCTACCTACTTTCGGAAGTCCTGAGGTGGTGGTGTCGAAGACGCTGTTATAAACTTCGGTGCTTGGCATACGGCTGGCGACTGAGCTTGAGACAAGAAGGTAATCGAGGATAGTGTTCGAGCCGATGAAGGTGTCGGTAGTGACTCCGTCTTGTTGGCGATAGCCGGGATTCACGAGACCAAGTCCGGTGAAGTAGTCCGTGGGATTGGCGTAATAGTTTACGTCGAACGAGATATCGTTCCCTAGACGGTAGCTCTGAGGGAGCCCCGAAGGAAGGCGGCTAAAAACGAGGTCGTTTCCCAGGAGGTTAAAATCGCCCATCACGAACACATTATTATTTTCGTCGAGATTGTTTTCTTCGAGGTATTTCCGAATCCTCAGCATTTCAACAGCCCTCCGAAATGGGTCGTCCTGATCAAAGCAGCACTTTAGGTGAGCTGTTACAATCGTTGGATCATTTTCGGTTCCCGGAACATCTACTATGACGGCAGCGGCGGCGCGGGTCATGTCGTTCGCTCCGGGTGGTGAAACAATGCTTTCGCTGTAGCCTTGCTCAAGCGGGTATTTGGATAGGATTACGACTCGGCTTCCTGTGTCCAGTGCCGTTACTGGAATGAAAACAAACGGATAGCCCAAGTTTGCTGCAATTCCATTTAGAGGTCCGTTTAGATCATTTCCAGTGACTTCCTGAAGGGCCAAGATGTCAGGATCGATTCTCGCTATTATGGACTCCAATTCTGCACGCCCTGAATCACCAACGTCTCCAATTCCGGTAAGAACATTGTAAGTGGCTATTCTTATTTCCACAGCAGACAGAGAGTGAGTCCATAGCCAAAGAGTAAAAGGGAAGAGGAGCAGTCGACCAAGCATTATGAAGGGATGATAGGATCTAGGTTTTCAAAGTTACGATAGCACAAAAGATTTCCGATCGCGGGGAAAGACTGAGCTTGTCCGTCTTTGAGTTTGGGGGTCTTAGCTAGAAGGAAAACGAAAGAAATCGTTCACTACCTGTTCGGTCATTTCTGCTACAACTTCGATCGATAGATTACGTTGTTCGGCGATTGCCTCGGCCGTGAAGCGAGTGAAGCCCGGTTCGCATCGCTTGCCCCTGTGAGGAGTCGGTGAAAGGTAAGGGGAGTCGGTCTCAATCATAAATGATCCTTCAGGGACGGCTTTAACCGTGTTTACGACTGCGTGAGCATTCTTAAAGGTAGCGATACCTGTGAAAGAAATAATTCCACCAGCTGCGAATACTCGCTCTGCGAGTTCCGGAGGTCCGGGGAAACAATGAAAGACCGCTTTTACGTCGTCAGCGAAGTCCGCATAGATTTTTAGCGCGTCGTCAAAGCTGCCGGTTCCTTTGCGATCCCTGGTATGGATGACCAGATTAAGCCCGGCCTTCCTGGCGAGTTCGAAATGTCTCCTGAGGAAGTTCCGCTGTCGTAAGTGATAATCATTTTCGGTCCAGCCCTCTGGAGCGGGGTGGTAATAGTCCAATCCAGTTTCTCCGATTGCCACGACCTTTGGATTATTGAGGTGGGGAAGAAGTAGAGATTCAAAATCATCTCGCGTGGTATGAACGTCGCAAGGATGAATTCCGATGCAGGCCGAGACTTCGGTATGAGCTTCGGCGATCTTGAGATTGATATCGAGATCGGCTTCGTCGGTGGCGAGGGTAATCATTCGATGAACGCCGGCTTCTTTTGCCCGAGCGATGATCCCGGGGATTTCGTCCTCCGTGAATTTATGGGAGCCGAGATGGCAATGGGAGTCGGTGATTGAAGAACTCATTTGTTAGGTCTCGAAGATATGAGGGTTGTTCCTACTTACATCTCCGCCGCACATCGTATAAGATTTGCGGGAAGAGTTGTAATTGGCTCTGCACGAAGGGCAGCAGGAAAACCTGCGATCCTATTATTACTTTCAGCTTTTCGGTCACGGGTGTCGATGCCAGGGACCTTTGTGAGGAGAAGTTGTTCGTTAAGATTGGTATGTTCACGAAGAAGTTTCCAGAGAACTTGCTAAAGAAGCGTCAGGTGATCGACTTGTGGTTGCAGATTTTGAACTCCCTGTATGGTGTCTAGGTTCTTGCTGCGAGCGTTTCCCGCGGCATCGTTGGGTAAACTGATTGGTCCCTGTTGATGGATATCCCAGAGATCCATGATTTATGATTGGAGATAGGTTTTCTCTTTGTAGAAATAGGCAAAGGGAACAAAGACAAAGGCGGTGATCACCATGAGCATTGTGAAGAAACGGAAGTAAGAAGCTCCTTCGAGTTCTGTTCCACCGCCGATAGAAGATTTTACTTTGAAGAAAAAGGGTTGTTCCGTTTCGTTCTTTTTCTCCTCAACTCCAAGGTCAGCTTTACGTTGATCGAGCCACGCTGTTTCCGGGTGAAGAGCGTCCGCCCACGATTTTTCTTCCCTTTCTTCCGCTGGAGGAAGCGTGAGCGTCATGTTGAGATCCCACTTCGTCTTGGTCGTTTTATCCGGACCATCCGATGAAATTCGAGCCGTCTGGGAATTGAGCTGACTGTAACGAAATGAATTTCCCCAAGGATCATTAGGGAGATCGAGAGAGTCGGGGAACTTTCCGGACTTTTTCACTCTGGCCGAAAGTGAGCCAAGGATGGATTGAAAACTCTCGTTCAATCCCTTTGTGGAGAAATCATGGAGAGCGTGTTCTTTGTCCTTTTCCGGTGCTGCGATTTCATCGCCGGAATCTTCCTTGCCATCAAAGCCCGAGGCGATTTCCTCGCTTGTGGCTTCTGGAATAATAACGGCCTTATTAATTCCGGATGTTAGGAAGTTGCCAGCCCAAACCGAAAGAAGGAAGACGGCCATGATCATGGATTTCATGTTACGGGGAGCCTGGGTGTAAGAGAATTCGAGAGCCACGATAGAGACCATGACCTCCGCTGCGGTTAGCAGGGCATAAGCCAGAAGCTGCCAGGCCACGGATGGTTGTTCTCCGGCATCAATCCATCCCTGAACGAGGGTTACGAGGGCGAAGGAACCTGCCGCAAGAAAGAGGCCAATTCCAATTTTTCGAAGCGGAGTGAGTTTGAAGACCTTATCAATGGCCGGGTAGACCACCATCGTGAACAAGGGAATGAAGGTGAGGATCAGAAGAGGGTTGATCGCCTGAATTTGAGACTCCAGCCAGTTGATGCCGATGAAGTTTCGGTCCATGTCCTGGGCCTGGAAAACCCAAGAGGAGCCTGTCTGGTCGAAGAGGGCCCAGAACATCGCGATGAAGGTATAAAGGGGAATCAGTTTGCCGATGGCTGCAAGACCTTCTTTTGAAGTGATTTCATGGAAGAACTTTTTCCCGCCTGGTGGGACGTGGATAAATTTGTGACGTCCTTTCCAAAAGAGGAAGGTTGCGATTGCCATCAGGACTCCTGGAATACCGAAGGCCCAGTGTGGTCCATACCACTTGAGCAACCATGGTGTCATCAGGGTAGAGACGACTGAACCGAGGTTGATGGAGAAATAGAACCAGTTGTAAATTTTGGTTAGGAGATGGGAGTTTCCCTTGCCAAACTGGTCGCCGACGT
Organism: Akkermansiaceae bacterium; assembly: GCA_039768565.1. Lineage (GTDB taxonomy): Bacteria > Verrucomicrobiota > Verrucomicrobiia > Verrucomicrobiales > Akkermansiaceae > SW10. The sequence goes on from JBDNAG010000081.1 coordinate 23,099, forward strand.
GAGCTGAAACGCATGGTTTGATGCCGCCGGACCCAATGGTGATCAGCAGGAGTCCTGCAAAGAGCCACCACCCGGAAACTCCGGTAAAGCCCATGAAGGCAAGACAGGCGTGACCAGCACAGTAGACCAGAGAAAGAAGGATAATGGTTCGATATTTCCCCAAAAAAACATCTGCGAGAAGTGCTCCGAGAAGAGGCGTGAAATAAACCCAGGCTACAAAATCGTGGTAGTAGGCAGTCGCTTGTGTTTTGCTCATCTGCTCTCCACCGAGTCCATCCATGAGCCAGAGATACTGGGTCATGAAGATCACAAGAATGGTGCGCATCCCATAAAAAGAAAACCGCTCTGCGGCTTCGTTCGAGATGATGTAGGGAATTCCACCGGGCATGCCGGTGCTCTCTGTCGGGGTGGAGCGGTATTCTGAACTCAAGGGCGTAAAATGCGGTTGAAAGGCATTTGAGAGCATTGGGCCGCCGGGTCAACCACGGATTAGACGTTCAAGGCTTATTTAGCATGAAAAAAGGTCTCGTATGAGAATGCCCCAAAAAGTTCTCCCACTTCTGAATCGTGGCATTTCAGGCACTCTTGCCAGGCAAACATCGGAGTGATGACCTCTATTCGTGGAATGGTGATCCCAGCAAGTAGAGTGATTAACATCCAGCCACCCAGACAA